>NZ_JACAOX010000019.1:0-118081 GCF_013386015.1 Pseudomonas sp. B6001 | reverse complement strand
GCAGTCAGGGGTTTTGTTTTGCGCGGTCGGAAAGTATGGCGAGCTTGCTGGCGAAAAACTCCAACGGTAACGCGGGCTACCTGATGCCACGCATTGGTCTAAATCCCCTCGTCCCAATCCCCTCTCGCGCACACAAACGCTACTGAATCCCCCGACAAATTTGCACAGTTATTTCTGAACCAGAACACTAGAATAGGCACCTAATCTTTTTTAGAGTCCGAGCCCTATATGCCCGACCCGGTTGATGCCCTTGAGGCGTCAGACTTACCGCTGGACGAACTCGTGGCATGCCATGAGTGCGACTTGTTGATGCGCAAGCCGGAGCTTGCCCGCGGTGAAAAGGCCCAATGCCCACGCTGCGGCTACGAGCTGTACGCTCACCGCCACAACGTCGTTGAACGAAGCCTGGCGTTAGTGATTGCCGCGCTGCTGTTGTACGTCCCCGCGAACTTTTTACCCATCATGCAGCTCAATCTACTCGGGCAGTCCTCACAGGACACCGTGTGGACCGGCGTGGTCGGCCTGTTCGACACCGGCATGCAGGGCGTCGCCGTGGTGGTGTTCCTCTGCAGCATGGGCATTCCATTGCTCAAGCTCCTGTGCCAACTGGCGGTATTGCTGAGCATCCGCTGGAACATCGGCCGTAGCTACGGTCTGCTGTTTTATCGCATCTACCATCATCTGAAAGACTGGGGGATGCTCGAGGTCTACCTGATGGGCGTGCTGGTGGCGATCGTAAAGCTGGCCGACATGGCCACCATCACCGTTGGGCTGGGCCTGGCCTGCTTCGTAAGTCTGTTAATGGTCCAGATACTGCTGGAGGTGGTCATGTCACCTCACCAGATCTGGGAAGCGCTGTCAGGAGAGGATGCTCATGCGGGCGATTGATGCGGGCATTCTGATCTGTACCGAATGCCACGAACTAAACAAACAAGACCCGGACACCGACGAGCAAACCTGCACCCGTTGCGGCGCGCTGGTCCACGCCCGTCGTCCGAACAGCCTGACGCGCACCTGGGCGCTGCTGATCACGGCAGCCATCTTGTACATCCCGGCCAATTTGTTGCCGATCATGACCGTAAGCTCCCTGGGCCAAGGCGATCCGAGCACCATCATGTCCGGCGTGATCCAGTTGATGCAGCACGGCATGTTCCCGATCGCCGCTGTAGTGTTCATCGCCAGCATTCTGGTGCCCACCTTCAAGCTGGTGGGTATTGGGCTGCTGCTGTTTTCGGTGCAGCGTCACCAGCCACTTTCCGCGCAACAACGCATTATCATGTACCGCTTTATCGAGTTCATTGGCCGCTGGTCCATGCTGGATATCTTCGTGATTGCCATCCTGGTGGCAGTCGTAAACTTTGGGCGACTTGCCAGTGTCGAGGCCAATCTCGGTGCCGTAGCGTTCGCCAGTGTGGTGATCTTGACGATGCTTGCCGCAGTAACTTTTGATCCCCGACTGATTTGGGATAACACGGAGTCGGACGACGACCATGAGTGATTTGCCTAAGGCTAAAACCCGCCCAGCTTCCAACTGGTCGGCCATTTGGGTGCTGCCCCTGATTGCCCTGATCATCGGTGGCTGGTTGGGATGGCGTGCGTACAACCAGCAAGGTATCGAGATTCAGGTACGCTTTGAAAGCGGCGAAGGCATCCAGGCCAACAAGACCGAAGTGGTCTACAAAGGCATGTCCGTGGGTAAGGTCAAGACCCTGGCCCTGGATGACGAAGGTAACAATCGCGGAGTGATTGCCACCATCGAGATGAACAAGGATGTGGAGCAATACCTCAAGACCAACACCCGCTTCTGGCTGGTAAAGCCAAGTGTCAGCCTGGCCGGGATCACCGGCCTGGAAACCCTGGTCTCGGGTAACTACATCGCCGCCAGCCCAGGCGATGGTGAGCCGACGCGCAAGTTCAAGGCCCTGTCCGAAGAACCGCCTTTATCCGACGCCAAGCCCGGCCTGCACCTGACGATCAAAGCTGATCGACTCGGCTCGCTGAACCGTGGCAGCCCGGTGTTCTACAAGCAGATCCAGGTCGGCCAGGTCAAAAGCTACCTGCTCTCCGAAGACCAGACCACCGTTGAAATCAAGGTCTACATCGAGCCGACCTACGCCAGCCTGGTGCGTAAACACACGCGTTTCTGGAACGCCAGCGGCATCAGCATCGACGCCAACCTTTCCGGCGTAAAAGTCCGCAGTGAATCCCTGGCCAGCATCGTTGCCGGCGGTATCGCCTTCGCCACGCCGGAGAACCGCAAGGACAGCCCACCGACGGACCCGAGCCTGCCGTTCCGCCTGTACGAAGACTTCGATGCAGCCGCGGCGGGCATCAAGGTCAAAGTCAAACTCACCGACTTCGAAGGCCTCCAGGCGGGCCGCACCCCGGTGATGTACAAAGGCATCCAGGTCGGCAGCCTGAAAACCCTGAAGATCGATCCGGACCTGTCCAGCGCCAATGCCGAGTTGACCCTCGACCCACTGGCCGAAGACTACCTCGTCCAGGACACCCAATTCTGGGTAGTCAAACCGTCTATCTCCCTGGCGGGCATCACCGGGCTGGAAGCGTTGGTCAAAGGTAACTACATCGCCATCCGTCCCGGCGACAAGGGCACCGCGCCACAACGGGAGTACGTCGCCCGCGCCAAGGCGCCGCCACTGGACCTGCGCTCCCCCGGCCTGCACATGGTGCTCTTCACCGACAACCTCGGTTCCCTTGATGTCGGCAGCCCGATCCTCTACAAGCAGGTCAAGGTCGGTTCCGTGCAGAGCTACCAGTTCTCCCGCAAGAACAAGCAACTGGTGATCGGCGTCCATATCGAGAAAGAATACGAAGGCCTGGTCAATGGTTCGACCCGTTTCTGGAATGCCAGCGGCGTGACCCTGACCGGTGGGCTTACCGGCGGCATCCAGGTGAAAAGCGAATCCCTGGCCAGCCTGATGGCGGGCGGTATCGCCTTCGAAACCCCGGAGCCGAATGTGCCGCTGAAAAAGCGCATCCCGCGTTTCCGTCTGTTCCCGGATCGCGAAGCCGCCAACCAGCACGGTACGTTGGTGACCATCAAGGTCGACCGCGCCGATGGCCTGCGCCCGGGTACGCCAGTGCGCTTCAAGGGCCTGGACGTAGGCAAGATCGAAAGTGTCGACCTGAGCGCCGACATGCAATCGGTGCTGCTCAGCGCGCGTATCACCCAAGTGGCCGACCGCATTGCACGGGCCGGCAGTCAGTTCTGGGTGGTCAAGCCTGAACTGGGCCTGATGAAAACGTCGAACCTGGAAACCCTGGTGACCGGCCAGTACATCGAAGTACAGCCAGCGACCAAAAGCATCGGCCCACAGAAGAGTTTCGTCGCGCTGGACAAGCCGCCAGAAGCCGTTCATCAGGAGGAGGGCCTGAGCCTGGTACTCAGCGCCGCACGCCGTGGCTCGTTGAAGGAAGGCGTTCCGGTCACTTACCGCGAAGTCACCGTAGGCAAAGTTACCGGCTACGAGCTGGGCCAGACCGCCGACCGTGTGCTGGTTCACATCCTGATCGAGCCCAAGTACGCGCCTCTGGTGCGCAGTGGCAGCCGGTTCTGGAACACCAGCGGCTTCGGGCTCGACTTCGGCTTGTTCAAGGGCGCGACTGTTCGCACGGAGTCCCTGGAGACCCTGGTCGCCGGCGGCATCGCCTTTGCCACGCCGGATGGCGAGCGCATGGGCAACGCCGCTCGGCCCCAGCAGACCTTCCCGCTGTTCGACAAGTTTGAAGACGAATGGCTGACCTGGGCCCCTAAAATCCCGCTCGGCAAATAGATCGAGGCGCGGCCTTCGCGAGCAAGCCCGCTCCCGCATTTGACCCAGTTCCCATTGGAGGAACCCGATTGAATGTGGGAGCGGGCTTGCTCGCGAAGAGGCCCTCAAGAACACCAAAAAAAGGCCGCGATCCAGAAGATCGCGGCCTTTTTGCATTTCAGCGCAACTGATTAAACCTCATCCAGCTCCGGCTCATCCGCCTGCACATTCACCGTCGCCTTCACCACATCGTGACGACGGATGTACTTCCAGTCCGCTTCATCAATGTAGATCCCGTTCGGCCCGCTGCCGCCTTCCAGGTCGATCGCCACCTGGGCGGAAACCTGCGGCTTCACACTCGCCAGAATCGGCACGAAGCCCAGTTGCAAGCTGGTCTCCAGCAATGCTGCCTGGTTCTTCTCATCGATGTCCGCGGCCTCATCGAGATAGTACGGCAGGCGCACACGACCGGCCTGGTCGCGGTCCATCAAGTGCAGCAACAAATACATGTTGGTCAGCGCCTTGATGGTCATGGTGGTGCCGTTGGAGGCGGCGCCATCGATGTCGGTGTGAATGATCGGCTGGCCGTTGACCTTGGTGATCTCGAACGCCAGTTCGAACAAGTCCTTGAGGCCCAACTGGTTATGGTTGGCCGCTACCAGGCGCGCCAGGTATTCCTTGGCCTCCTCGTTCTTGTTGTCTTGCTCGGCGCTCTGGCTCAGATCGAACACCGACAGGGTTTCGCCCTCTTCATACTGACCGGCACTGTGGATGATCTGGTCGATATGCTTGAGGGCTTCCTTGTTCGGCGCGAGCACGATGCGGAAGCTCTGCAGGTTGGACACCTGGCGCTTGTTGATCTCACGGTTGAACAACGCCAACTGGTGCTCAAGGCTGTCGTAGTCGCTGCGGATATTGCGCAAGGTGCGCGCGATATCCGTGACCGCCGCCCGCCGGGCCTTGCCCAGGGTCAGGGCTTCATCGGTACGGTGCGCGTAAGCGTTGATCAGCAGGTGCAGGCGGCGCTCCATATCGTCTTCACTGTCGAACTTGGCCACGCCCTTGAGGCGCACCTGTGCGTACAGCGCGTCGATCTGGCCATCAGCGCGCAGCAGGCCTTGCCAGCTGTCCTGGTAGTCATTGAGCAGCGGCAGCAGGTTGTCCATGGAATCGTCGACCGGGTCCATGAACGGCGTACCAAACGGCAAGTCTGCCGGCAGCAACTGGCGACGACGCAATGCGTCATCCAGGGTGCGCTGCTTGGCTTCCATATCACCAATCTGCCGGCCTACCAATTGCAGCTTGGCCGACAGTTGCTGGACGCGCTCGGTAAACGCATCGCTGGAGCGTTTCAATTCGTCCTGGGCCGCTTCCATCTGCGCCAGGCTTTCCAGCTTCTCGCCTTCCTCGGCGCTCAGGGTTTGTGCACGGCGGAAATCTTCCAGCGCCTTCTGCGCGTCCAGTACCTGTTGGTACAGCGCTTCAGTCTGGGTCTTGCTCGCCGCGCGGTCGGCCGCCACGGCTTGCTGGGTTTTCAGTTGCTTGAGTTCTTTTTCCAGACGCTCTTTCTGGTCGCGCAACGCGGCGCGGTCAGCCAGTGCCTGCAACGCCGGTGGTTCAATGTGCGAGATGTCGATGGCCAGCCCCGGCACTTCAAAACGCTCGCCCTTGAAGCCATCAAGGATCTGCTCCAGGGATTTCACCCACAGGCCGTCCTCGTCCAGCGTGATGCCATGCTCACCCAGCGGCAAGCTGAACAGCGAACTGTTGAACAGGCGCATCAGACGCTCGACATCCTGCTGCGAGAATTCTTCCCGCAGCTTGGCGTAGCTGTTGTTGTCGGCGTGATCGAGTTGCTGCTTCACCGACTTCAGGCGTTTTTCCAGGTCCCGCAGACGTTCGTCCAGATCCTCGGCGCTGAACTGACGCGACTGCGCCAAGGCCCCGGCCAGTTCATCGTGAGCATCCTTGGCGGCCAGCAGTTGCTGCTCCAGCACCTTGACGTCATCCACCAGCGCGAAGCGGTGCTTGAGCACTGACAGCTCACCCAGCCAGCGCTGAATCCCGCTGATTTCCCGCTCCAGGCGCATCAGCTCCTGAGTGCCGCCGCGCTGGTCGTTCTGCAGCGAATCCTGCTCGTTGCGGTAATGCTCGGCCTGGATCGTCAGTTCTTCCTTGCGCGCACTGGCGTAGTCCGACCAGGTGCCCAGCAACGAATCCAGCAGCGGTGACAGGCGATGCAGCTTGCCCCGCAGAATGTCCCGCTGCTTCACGCCGTTGGCCAAGGCTTCTACCAGAGGGCCGGCAGCCACCAGCGAGTTGTAGTCCTGCTCCATGCGTCGTACATCGCGGAAGGCTTCTTCGCACGCCGCGATGTAATCGACACTGCCGGAACGCAGGCTGTGTTCGAACGCATCCAGAAACAGCTGCTTCAACTTGGCCGCGGTGATTTCCCGCATGTGCAGCAAATTGATAAACAGCGCGCGGAAGGTCTTCAGGCTCTGCTCGCTGGTGGAGCGCAGCGGAATCAGGGTCAGGTCCAGCGGGATCGACGTATGGCCGCCCACCAGCAAACGTCGCAGCTCATCGGGCTTGAGCTCATAGGCTTTCAGGCCTTCGCGCTCAAGGTTGGTGAACAGCTCTTTCTGGCGCAGGCAGGTGTCGTTCTTCTGGTAGTGCGCCAGGTCCAGCTTGCCGGCGTAGGCAAAGAACTGGTGACCGAAACCACCGCCCGGGCCGCGACCGACCACGCCGATCACGTGCGGGCCATGGGGAAGCGAGACTTCCACGAGGATGTAGCTGGTGTCCGTGGCAAAGTAGAAACGCCGGGATTGCTCCAGGGTGTACTTGCCGAAACTCATGTCCGACATGCGCGCCAGAATCGGGAACTGCAAGGCGTTGATCGACGCCGATTTGCCGAGGTTGTTCGCGCCGTACACCGACAGCGGTTCTTCCAGCGGGAACAGGCCCAGGCTGTAACCGGCGGTGTTCAAAAGGGCGAAGCGGCGAATGCCGTAGCGTTCCTTGCTCATGCGTCGGTCTCCTGTTCTTCGGCAATGGCGCGGGCCAGGGCGTCTTCTTCGCTTTCTTCTGCAAAGTCACTCAAGTCCAGCGGGTCATCGGTCTTCAGCAGTTTTTCATCGCTGTCTTCGTCGATGATCACCGGGGCCGGCAACGGCAATACGCTGTGGATGCTCGCGGCCAGGTCGCGGTCTTGCTGGACCGAGAGGCACACATCGAGGAAGCGGTGCATCGGCGGCAGGAAGCGGTAGATGCCGTTCTCTTCACCGGCAAAACCCAGCTGGGTCATGCGGCGCATGATTTTTTCTTCCAGTTCCTCGACGGTCTGCACTTCGGCCTGGATAAACAGGTCGCGGTACTTTTCCAGCAACGACGGCAGTTCGTCACGGCCCAGGCTGCCACCGTCGAGCACGGCGATCGGGTCGCGGCCCTGGTCGGCCAGGTGCTCGACGATGATGAAGGTGAACAACGCCAGGCGCTGGGCGGTCTTGTTGACCTGCGCGGCGGCCACGGCCGAGTCCGGCACGAAGTAGTAGAAACCTCGCGTGTCGCACACCAACTCAAAGCCCAGGGCCTTGAACAACGTGCGGTACTGGTCCTGGAAGTTCGACAGTTGGGCGTACAGCTCCGGGTCGCGGCGGCTGACGTGGTAACCCTTGAACAGCTCGCGAAAGATCGGCGCCAGCTGGGACAGTTCGGATAGATCAAGATGCATGAGGGGTGCTCGCAGAATTCCCGGCCGTATCAATACTGGCTGGAAGCAGGGCGAATGAGCGCAGGCTGACCTGGTGCTCGTGAGTGTGGTAATCCCGTCGTTCCAGACGTTCACGCTTGAAGCGTTTTTCCCGCGACAGGCGTGAGAACCAGTACAGCAACTCGTCGGTTGCGCCGTCCGGTTCCTGCTCCAGCAGCCAGGTCATCAGGTCCGGCATCGGCAGCGCGTCTTCACAGCGCTCGAGCATTTCCTTGACCGTGCGCGGTGCGCGAGGGGCTTCGCCCTTGTGGGATTTGTGCGCCTTGGGGAAACGCGCCGGCTTCGGTTCGAAGTTGGCCAGGGCGTACACGTAGGCTTCGACCTGGCTGGCACTGCCGAGAAATGTGCTTTGCGGCCGGGTGAACATCGGCATCGCCGCTTGCGGCACCGCGTCCAGGCCCTTGCGGCGAATCGCCGACAAGGCCAGCGCCGCGCCCCGGGTCACGGCGTTGTGCCGGCGTGCTTCTTCCCGCAACGGCAGCAGCAGTTCCCGGGCGTGACGCAAGGTCAGTTGGGCGCTGGTCTGCATTTCGAGGATGCGCGCGTGGGTGCGCAGCAGCATGTCGTCGTCCACCAGGTGGCCGAGGCGCTGCTGCTCGGTGAGCATGCGCAACAGTACGTTTTCCACCTTGCGCACGCCTTGTTCGAAGGCGCCGTCGGCGTTCACCAGTTGAATCATCGGCTCGACGTATTCGTCCCAGGTCGCCAGTACTTCGGCGTAGCGCTGGCGCAACGGGATCTGCCGGTCGCTGGTCTTGGCGCGATCGGCCACGGCAGCGAGGGCCTGTTCGTCGTTGGCGAGTTTTTTCAGCACGTCGCGCACGCGCATGTCCAGCAGGCGCAATTGGCGCGCCAGGTCATGGCCGTCGCGGATGTCGAAGGCGTCCTGGATATAACCCGCCAGGCGCTCAAGGTGGCGCAGGTAGGCTTCGATTTCCAGGCACAGGCCTAGCCGGTGCTCCTTGCGAAGATACGCCAGGAAGTCGTGGATCTGTGCGTTGAGCTCGAAACGGTTCGGGCTCTTGGCGACAGGCACCAGGATATCCAGGCGAATCCACACGTCCAGCAGGCTGGTGATGTCCTGTGGCGTGCTGTCCAGTTGTTGGGCGGCCAGCTGGGCGCGCAGTTCGCTGAGGCTCAGGGTGCCTTGGTCGAAGTGTTCGCACAGTGGCTCAAGCAGGGCCCAGTGTTCGGCGAGGGCGCGCAAGACGCGCTTGGGTTCGATCATCGGAATGGCCGGCTGGTTAGCGATTAAAAGCAGCGATTGTACTGCATCGGGGGTGGGATTTATCCACAGCCGGTCGTGAGGCGCTCACCGGAACGATCAACTGCGGGCGATCTTCGTCGAAGGGCGGTAGAATCCCTGTTCTTTAGTTATCCACAAGTGGCCGACCTTTGCTTATCGAGTCCCGACGTCGCGCTTACTTGACCGCCATGCAGGTGGTCAACTGGCTGCCGCGCACTGAATTACCGTTCGCCGCCCCTTCGCGGCCCGAGCTGTTGGAGGCCCCGGAACCGTTCGAGGCTTTCGAGCCTTCGGGTGAGGAGGCGGCTGCTCCGGTGCCGCTGGTCAAGCCCGTGGCAGAAACCCCGGTGGTCCGGCCAAAGGTCGAAGTGCCGCGCCCGTCGCCGGTGGCGAAGCCGGTCGTCGCCGAAGAGGCGCCTGCCGTGGTCAAGGCTCCGGTCGTACCGCCGCCACGCTTTGCCCTGCAACTGCTGCGGGCCGGGCGTTGCCTGCTGCTGGTGGAGTTACCCACAGGCGAGCGCTTCCAGGCCCGCGACCCGGCCTATCTGCTGCTCAAGGACATGTTGCGCGCCGCCGGCCTGCCCGACAGTCCGCAAATCGTTGGCGAGCCGGTGCGCTGGCCGCTGCTGGCCCGGGGCACCATGGACCAGGGCCCGGAAGCTGCACGGGATTTTGTGCAAGGTTTTGTCTCGGCGCGCCTGGAAGACGAACCCTGCGTGTGCCTGTGGCTGATCGGCCTGCCCGCCGTGCGTTTTGCCGGCGAAGCGAATGCCGAGGCCTGGTACCGCGAACTGCAGGTCGAAGGCCTGGGCTCCGTCTGGGCCCTGCCGGGCCTGGAACTATTAATGGAAGAGCCACAGCGTAAGGCTGATGTCTGGCAAGCCATGCGCCGGCTGATGGCGCGCTGGAAAAGTACCGATGAGTGAAGCTTTATCCTTCCGCCCGATGACCGAGGCGGACCTCGACGCTGTACTGAAGATCGAATACGCAGCGTTCAGCCACCCCTGGACCCGCGGGATTTTTCTCGACGGGCTGGGCAAATACCAGATCTGGCTGATGTTCGAAGGCGAGCAGCAGGTGGGTCACGGGGTGGTGCAGATCATCCTCGATGAAGCACATTTGCTGAACATCACCGTCAAGCCGGAAAACCAGGGCCGTGGCCTGGGCTTGAGCTTGCTGGAGCACCTGATGTCCCGGGCCTACGAGGCCAAGGCGCGGGAATGTTTCCTGGAAGTGCGCGACAGCAACACCGGCGCGTTCCGGCTGTACGAGCGTTATGGTTTCAACGAAATTGGCCGTCGGCGGGATTATTACCCCGCCGTCGGTGGCCGCGAAGATGCGGTGGTGATGGCCTGCACCCTGGTCGACTAAACACAGGGCCCAATGTGGGAGCGGGCTTGGTGGGAGCGGGCTTGCTCGCGAAGGCGATGGTCCAGTCGCCAGATGTAATGACTGACACACCGCCTTCGCGAGCAAGCCCGCTCCCACATTCAGTTCGGCAGGGTGTCAGCGGTTGCCGTCTACTGGATCGATATCGGCCAACTCGGCCTCATCCAGGCCATTGCCGCCGCCGATCTCGTCCTCATCGACGATACTCAAATCGTAATCCGCCGGATGGTCTTCACCTGCTTCCTGCGCATCCCGCGCGCCATCCTCATGGATCAGCGTTTCCGGGCTCATGTCATCATCGGTTGAATCATGATCGTCAGTGGAAGCACCGGTCATCCCGGCTTCGCGCACCCGTTCGTCGGGCATCAGGTGCTCACGCTCCCGAGGCGGAATTTCGTCGCCGATTTCCGCAGTCGGCTCCTCCTTGTCAAAATCCAGCTCGCGCATTTCGCCCATGCGATCTTCGTTGTCATCAATCGGTTCCGGCTGTGTAGCGCCGTAGGGACGTCGTGATTCAGTCATGGCGATTCCTCATACTGTGGGGCTTATAGTGTGTGGACAGGCATGGCTCCCCAAGATTCAAGAAATTGCCGCCGGCTATCTTTATTGTTGGCGTGACCCGGACGGGCGGTCGAGTGTCAAAACTGCGCATCATTCCTGAGGCTTTCCCTGATGAACGAACTACAAGACTTGCTTGATAACAACGAACGCTGGGCGGATGCGATCAAACAGGAAGATCCCGAATTCTTCGCCAAGCTCGCCCGCCAGCAAACTCCGGAATACCTGTGGATCGGCTGTTCCGACGCCCGCGTGCCGGCCAACGAGATCGTCGGCATGCTGCCTGGCGACCTGTTTGTGCACCGCAACGTGGCCAACGTGGTATTGCACACCGACCTCAATTGCCTGTCGGTGATCCAGTACGCAGTCGACGTGCTCAAGGTCAAACACATCCTGGTGACCGGCCACTATGGCTGCGGTGGCGTACGCGCCTCGATGCAGGACAACCAGTTGGGCCTGATCGACGGCTGGCTGCGCACCATCCGTGACCTGTACTACGAAAACCGCGACGTACTGGCCCAGTTGCCCACGGAAGAGGAACGCGTAGACCGCCTGTGCGAACTGAACGTGATCCAGCAGGTGGCCAACGTCGGCCACACCAGCATCGTGCAGAACGCTTGGCACCGCGGGCAGAGCCTGTCGGTTCATGGCTGCATTTACGGGATCAAGGACGGCCGCTGGAAAAGCCTGAACACCACCATCAGTGGCTTCGAGCAACTGCCGCCGCAATACCGCCTGCGCCCGCTGGGTGCGGTCTAAGGGCTTTTGCGTTCGCGCCACTGCTCCATGAATTGCTGACCCTCGGGATTCAACGGCTCCTTCATGCCGGTGATCCAGCCCCGACAGTTGAGCTCGCCGCACTGGCAGCGAAACTGTCGGAACAATACGTCCTCGGTGTGGGCGTAATCCATGGTCAGCAGGGCGCCAGCGGGAATGGGCTGAACGGACCACAGTTCCAGGTATGTCATGTCGAGAAACGCGTTCGGGTTGCACGAGTGCGAAATCAGGCCGCTGAACCACGGGTCGTACAAGTGGATACGCGAGGACATCTGCACCGTATGCAGGCGCCGCTCATTCAATGCGTAGCCGGACACCCTGGCGATGCACATACGGCTGTCAAAGGTGACGCGGGTCTTGATTCCGTCGCCTGAACCGTCTCGGGTACGCACCACTTCATAGTCGCGAGCGCGGGGGTAGCCGTGTTCGGCGAGGGCGGTCGCGAACGGGTAAAGACACTTGCTCACAGCGGTTTTAGCCTTGTCCATGGCTTGAGTTTTCATGACTCTCCAGGAGGGGCTGCATCGACCTGCCGGTGGTGTCTTGAATGCCAGTCTTGCAGCGGATGGGCGCGGCTCAAGACTCGCTTAAGTGGGAACCAATTTCTACTGTCAAATCTGACAGTAGAAATTGGCTATCTTTTATGTAGGAAAATGCCCTTCTTGCAGCCTGCTTCAGAGCGCCGGTGCTTCAATCGCCGGTTCTGGCACGGCGCTTTTCAATTGCCTCAGCTGGGTTTTGATCGCCGGCTGGGCACACTTGGCGTTCGCTTGATCGGGCGTCAGCTCGCGGATAGAGGTGTAGAACAGTTCGCAGGTCTGCTCCTTGCGCGTTACCTGCCAGGTGTTCATGCAGCCTTTGAGCTGCACATTCGGATCGCTGGCTGGCTTCTGGCCCATCGAGGCCTGCCAGCAGGCGGCGCTCAAGTCCTGGCCCATCACCTTCAAACCGGCCTCGTCGGCCTTTTGCTCGTCACCGTCATAGGTGTCGGGGTTGGCGGCATACCAGATGTAGCTCGGGTGATTGGCACCCAGTACGGCGACCTGGCTCCCGACGGCCGGGCTGATTTGCGCCAGGCCCAGTACGGCAACGGTTTGCCCGTATTGCTGCTTGATCCAGCTGCGCACCGGCGCGCCGAAGGCCACCATCGGCAACGCGCCGCCCGCGTGCTGGCTCAGCTCCTTGACCATCCGGGTCTGATAGTCGGTGAAGTAACCGTACACACCTTCCAGGTCCTTGCCCGCCGTGGCAGGGGCGGCGATCGGGGCGATGTCGATGATGGTCTGGTATTCCGGCGTCTGGGGCGCCGGGATGCCGTTGGCCGTGAGCAAGGTCGCCCAGCGGTCGGTGGTGGCCGACTCCAGGTAGTCCTGGAAGTGGGTCAGGGAATAATCCGGCGGGAAGTGCAGCAGCTCGATGCTCTTGCGGTTTTCCAGGGCCATGCCCAGCGGCAGGAACAGGTACCAGTTGAACTGCCATTTGCCATCACCATTGAGTTTGCTGGCGCCCTGGTAAGCCAGGTCGGCGGTATCGAGCAAGGTGGTCAACGGCTGGCCATAACCGTCTGGCACACCGCTGAACGTGGCCAGCACCTGGTCATGCTCGGTTTTGACGCTGACTTTGGCCCGGCTGTAACCGTCGCGTTGCAGGCTCTGGTTCAAGTAGTGCTCGACGGTCTGTTCCAGCGTCCAGGGACGAAAACAGATGACGTTGCAATTGTTCGGGTACGCGAACAACTGGGTGACCCGTTGCGGGGTACCCAGCGGTACGGTGATATCAGCCTGTACGACCGCACTCAAGGTCAGTGCGGCCAGGGTGAAGGACAACCTGGTGAGTTTGAACATGGATGGTTCCCTGTCAGCGAAAGCCCGTCTGCGCGGGGTGAATGCCCACCCTCACACAGTAGCGGTTGACCGGGAAAAGCGCGTAGAAAAACTGCGCGCTTGTCGCTTTTGAGCAAGTGCGTCTACACCTTGAAGTGCAGGGCGTTGGTCAGGTCACCCATGGGTTTCTGGCCGCGCGCGGTCATGGCATCGTCACGCTGCTTGAGCCCGTCGAGGGTTTCCAGCTGGAACACCCGGGTGATCAGACGCAGGATCGACGCGGTGTCGTAGACGGTATGGTCCACCGTGCCCTTGCGCGCGAACGGCGAGACCACCAGTGCCGGAATCCGCGTGCCCGGGCCCCAACGATCGCCTTTTGGCGGTGCAACGTGGTCCCACCAGCCGCCGTTTTCATCGACGGTGACGATCACCACCATGTTCTTCCACTGCGGGCTTTCCTGCAGCACCTTCAAGGCGCGGGTGATATGTCGGTCGCCCGAAGCGACGTCGGCGTAACCGGCGTGCATATTCAGGTTGCCCTGGGGTTTGTAGAAGGTCACCGCAGGCAGCTTGCCGGCCTGGGCATCGGCGAAGAACTTGTTGGTGCTGGCGTCATCCCCCAGGCCGCCATCGCGCAGGCGTTTATTGCGCTCAGCCGGGTTTTCCGGGCCTTGCTGCTTGAAGTAGTTGAAGGGCTGGTGGTGGTACTGGAAGTTCGGAATCTTCGGAATGCCGCCCGAGTCCTTGAACTGATCCAGCGTTGCTTGCCACGCACCGGCGTACCAGGCCCAGTCGACGTTCTTTTTCGACAGTTTGTCGCCGATGTGCTCGTGGGTTTGTGGCACCAGCACGTTAGGCAAGTCGGGCTTGGAGTAATCCGGGCGCTCGGGGTCGCGAATCCAGGTAGGCCAGTAAGGCGGGGCCAGGGTGTTCACGCCGAAACCGTCCGGGGTCAGTGCGCTGGGGCCGAATTGCGGCGGGCCGGTCATGGCGCTGGCCGGGGACTTGTCCAGAGGCTTGAGGCGCGGGTCGGTCGGGTCGTCGCTTTGCAGCGTGGCGATCTGTGCCTTGGCCACCGATTGCGCAGCGTTTGGGTACACCGGCGGGGTGGCGCTGATCAGGTATTGGTGGTTGAGGAACGAGCCGCCAAACGCGCCCTGGAAGAAGTTATCGCAGAGCACAAACTCCTTCGCCACGTCCCACAAGCGCAGGGCGTAACGGCTCTGGGCGTAATGGCCCATCAGCAGGCCGCCGGAGTCGCCCCAGGCGACGAACGCATCGTTTTTACCGCCATTGATCTGCATCTGGTTCTGATAGAACACGTGCCACAAATCCCGGGTGACCAGGCTCAGGGGCTGGTCTTCGCCATTCGGGCCTTTGAGGGCGAACGGAGCGTTGGGCAGGTTTTCCTGGTATTGCACTTCGCTGGGGTACGTGACGCCATCGACGGTCTGCGGGCCGATTTGCAACACGCCGCCCCAGGTCGGGGGCAGCGTGCTCAGCAGGCTGCCGTCACGGTCGCGTTGTTGATACTCAGCGGCGTTGAGGGCCGAGAGGGGTTTCTCGACCCCGGGGAAATCAGCAAACAGGTTGTTGAAACTGCGGTTTTCAGCGTAGATCACCACCACGGTTTTAACCTGTTCGTGCAGGGCCTTGTCCAGCTCTTGCGGCGTCAGCGGGCGATCCACCGGCTTGCCGGGTGCCTCGCTGGTATTGCCGCAGGCACTCAGGGTCGCACCCACGCCCAGCACAGTCGCGCCTCCCAGGAAGCGCCGCCGGCTGGTGTCAACTGGCGGTTTGGCTTCAATGTCTTGGGAAGGGCGGTCTTTGTGCTCGTCGCTCATTGCTGGGAGTTCCTGCTGGTTGAATGTTGCAAGATATTTCGCAGGACGGTAGCAATGCAATGTGACGGAACGAAGACAGTGCCTTGAACGCTACAGGCCACTCATAACAAGCGCAGTGCCAATTGGCTGCCGGCGCGCAAGTACTCTACCTGGGACGCCAGCGCATCCTTGACGATGGCTTCGCCCGTGTCAGTCAGCTTGGCTTTCTTGGCATCGATGACGCAGGACTGCAGCAGTTGCATGGCCACATCCATGGCTTTCTGGAACGCCGTCACGTTGTTGTGCAGGCCAAACTCCTTGATAACAGTGGCCATGCGGCAATCGGCATTGTCGCGCAGGCCCTGGTACTCAACGAACGACACGTTGCCGTCCTTGTAAATAGCATTGATCAACTCTTCCAGCGATTTGGATAGGGGCGTCATCGGATTTTCCTTGGGGGGTGTGAGGCGTTATCCGAATCAGGTTAATCAAAGGCGTTGGCGGCAGAAATCAGGGGTTGCCACCGTAGTGAGTGGGACAACCCCGACGCGTTTGATCAGAAAGGTTACTGGCAGCTGCCCTATGGCATCACCGGCGGCAAATATTTAAGCGTCGTGCCCAACGCCCACAGCAGGAACAACACCAGCGGCGTATGCACCAGCAACTGCACAAACGAAAAGCCGATCAAGTCCCGCGCCTTCAACCCCAGCACGCCCAGCAGCGGCAGCATATAGAACGGGTTGATCAGGTTCGGCAGCGCTTCGGCGGCGTTGTAGATCTGCACCGCCCAGCCCAGGTGATATTCCAGGTCGTTGGCGACCTGCATCACGTACGGCGCCTCGATGATCCACTTGCCGCCGCCCGACGGGATAAAGAAGCCCAGCACCGCCGAGTACACGCCCATCAACAGCGCGTAGGTGTCGTGGGACGCGATCGAGGTGAAGAAGGTCGAGATATGGTGCGCCAGGGTCGCGCCGTCACTGCCTTTCACCACGGTCATCAGCGCGGCAATCGAGCCATATAGCGGGAACTGGATCAGCACCCCGGTGGTGGTGGGTACCGCACGGGCCACCGCATCGAGAAAACTGCGCGGACGCCAGTGCAGTAGGGCACCGACCATCAGGAACAGGAAGTTATAGGTGTTCAGCCCCGAGATCGCGCTGATCGCCGGCTTGGTCGAGAATTCATGGAACAACCAACCGGCGGCCAGCAACGCCAGCAGGATGGTCAGCAACGGGCTGTGCTCCAGCCACTCGCCCGGACGGGTCGGCGGTTGCGGCTTGGGCATGTTGAAGGCCGGGTCGATACCGCAAGCCTTGGCGTCACGGGCGGAGTTCGGCCCGGGCGCGGTGGCGTAGGCGATGATCAGCGACACCACGATCAGCGCCAGCAACAGCACGCCGGACTGCCACAGAAAGATGGTGTCGGTGAACGGGATCATCCCGGTGATCGACAGGATCGACGGCGGCAAACTGGCCGGGTTGGCCTGCAATTGCGCCGCTGACGACGACAGCCCCAGCGCCCAAACGGCACCCAGGCCGAGGTAGGCCGCAGCACCGGCCGCGCGGTAATCCATGCGCAAATCCGTACGCCGGGCCAGCGCACGCACCAGCAAACCACCGAACACCAGGGACAGGCCCCAGTTGAGCAACGAGGCGACCATCGAAATCAGCGCCACCCAGGCCACGGCAGAACGGCCGTTCTTCGGGATGCGCGCCAGGCGGTCGATCAACTTTACGGCGGGCGGGGAGCTGGCGACCACGTAACCGCCAA
This sequence comes from Pseudomonas sp. B6001, assembly GCF_013386015.1. Classification (NCBI taxonomy): domain Bacteria; kingdom Pseudomonadati; phylum Pseudomonadota; class Gammaproteobacteria; order Pseudomonadales; family Pseudomonadaceae; genus Pseudomonas; species Pseudomonas sp. B6001. Next base: position 101,144 of record NZ_JACAOX010000019.1, on the reverse strand, counting down.
TCACCACAAAGGCCATTTGCATGGTGAACGGGATCAAACTCCAGAAACCGTCACCAAACCCCTTGGCGGCCTCGGTCGGCGCGGCGCCCATGCCCAGGGTCGCCACCGCGACAATGATCACGGCGAGGGCGGCAAACACCCAGGAGTCCGGAAACCAGCGCTCGGCGAAGTTTGAACAACGCAGGGCGAATCGGGCGTAGCGGCTGTCTTCGATAGCATCGGCCACGTTCAGTACCTCTATTTGTATTTATTATGGGGGCGGCAGTTTTGCTGCATGTTCCTCTACGGCTATTCATTTGGGAATGTAGTTATCTTCATTGATCAATGAGTAAAGCAAATATATCCGGCGAGATTGCCATCACCGGGCCCAGCTCATAACCTGCAGGCCATTTTGTTTGTCTGCCGAGCTTTTCCATGACTGCCACCTCTTATCCACGGGCGCAGCGTTTCTCCCGCTCCGACTACAAAACCCTGGGCCTGGCCGCCCTGGGCGGGGCCCTGGAAATCTACGACTTCATCATCTTCGTATTTTTCGCGCTCACCCTCAGCCAGCTGTTTTTCCCGCCGGAAATGCCCGAGTGGCTGCGCCTGCTGCAAAGCTTCGGCATCTTCGTCACGGGCTACCTGGCACGCCCGCTGGGCGGAATCCTGATGGCGCACTTCGCCGATCACCTGGGGCGCAAACGGGTGTTCAGCCTGAGCATCCTGATGATGGCGCTGCCGTGCCTGCTGATCGGCATCATGCCCACCTACGCACAAATCGGTTATTTCGCACCGTTGATCCTGCTGGCGCTGCGCATCCTCCAGGGCGCGGCAGTGGGCGGGGAAGTGCCCAGCGCCTGGGTGTTTGTCGCCGAACACGCCCCGGACAACCATCGTGGTTATGCCCTGGGCTTCCTCCAGGCCGGGCTGACGTTCGGCTACCTGCTCGGCGCGCTGACGGCGACGCTGCTGGCGCAAGTCTTCACCCCGGCCGAAATCCTCGACTACGCCTGGCGCTTCCCGTTCCTGCTCGGCGGCGTGTTCGGCGTGATCGGTGTCTGGCTGCGGCGCTGGCTCAGCGAAACCCCGGTGTTCCTGCAAATGCAGGCCCGTCGCCAGGCCGGCGCCGAACTGCCGCTGCGTACCGTCCTGCGGGAACATCGCAGCGCGCTGCTGCCGGCGATGATCCTCACCTGCGTGCTCACCTCGGCCGTCGTCGTACTGGTGGTGATCACCCCGACCATGATGCAGAAAACCTTCGGCATGAGCCCCAGCCACACCTTCGCCCTGAGCGCGTTGGGCATCGTGTTCCTGAATATCGGTTGCGTGTTGGCCGGGCTGCTGGTGGACCGCATCGGCGCCTGGCGCGCAGTGTTGGTCTACAGCCTTTTGCTGCCGGTGGGCGTTGCCGTGCTCTATGCGAGCCTGATCGCGGGTGGCGTGTGGCTGGGCGCAGCGTATGCAATTGCCGGCTTGAGTTGCGGGGTGGTGGGCGCGGTGCCGTCGGTGATGGTCAGCCTGTTCCCGGCGCAGGTGCGGGTGTCGGGGATTTCCTTCACCTACAACATTGCCTATGCGCTGTGGGCGAGTACCACGCCGCTGATGTTGATCGCGTTGATGCCGACCAGCCCGTGGATCTGCGTGGGGTATTGCGTGGTGATGGGCGCGGTGGGCGCAGTGAGTGCGGCGCATTTTGGCAAGCGCCTACCCACCTGATCGTTCCCACGCTCTGCGTGGGAACGCCTCACTGGACGCTCCGCGTCCGCTCGTGTGACGCGGAGCGTCACGGATGCATTCCCACGCGGAGCGTGGGAACGATCATTACGTCAGGAAGTGCCACATCAGCAGCGTGCCCACCAGGCCCACCACCGACACAATGGTCTGCAACACCGACCACACCCAGATCGTCTGCTTCAGTTGCAAGCCGAAGTATTCGCGCACCATCCAGAAGCCGGCATCGTTGACGTGGCAGAAGAACACCGAGCCGGCACCAATCGCCAGGGCGACCAGTGAGCTTTGCGTCGCCGCCAACCCCGCCATCATCGGCGCGAGGATGCCCGCCGTTGTCGTGGTGGCGACGGTCGCCGACCCCGTGGCCTGACGCAGCGCCACCGCAATCAACCAGGCCAGCAACAGGTAAGGCATGTGCGCGCCTTCGGCCACCTTGCTGATGGTCTGGCTCACGCCGGCATCCAGCAGGGTTTGCTTCAACCCGCCACCGGCGCCGATGGTCAGCAGCAGCACCGCGATCGGCGCCAGCGCCTTGCGCAGGGTGTTGCCGACATCGGCCCGCGGCATGCCGCTGGCCCAGCCCAGGCAAATCACCGCGGCAATCACCGCCAGGCCCAGCGCGATCAACGGCTCACCGAGGAACTTCAAGGTCAGTGCCACCGGGCTTTCCGGCGACATGGCAACCTTGGCCAGGGTGCTGCCGAGCATCAGGATCACCGGCAACAGGATGATCAGCAGCGACACACCAAAACTCGGCTGGCGCGGCGCCTTGGGCGGTGCGCTGAACAGCGCGCCAATGTCGGCCGGCTCGTCCACGTGCATGCGCTTGGACAGCCAGTTGCCGTACAGCGGGCCGGCCAGAATCACGGCCGGTACCGCCAGGCAGAAGCCCAGCAACATGGTCAGGCCCAGGTCGGCGTGCAATGCGCCCACCGCAATCAGCGGCCCCGGATGCGGGGGCATCAAGGCGTGCAGGGTGGTCATCCCCGCCAGCGCCGGGATCGCGATTTTCAGCAGCGGCTGGTTCGAACGCTTGGCCATCACAAAGATGATCGGCACCATCATCACCAGGCCCACTTCGAAGAACAGCGGCAAGCCAATCACCATCGCCACCAGCGCCATCACCCAGGGCAACGACTTGCCCTTGCCCAACCCCAGCAGGGTGGTGGCGATACGGTCGGCAGCACCGGATTCGGCCATCAACGCGCCGAGCATCGAGCCCAGGGCAATGATGATCCCGGCTTCACCGAGAATCGCCCCGGCGCCTTTGCTGAAGGCCTTGGCCACTTCTTCCGGCGGCAAGCCGGCGCCGACACCGGCGATAAACGTACCGATCAGGATCGACAGGAAGGGCGGCAGCTTGGTCGCGCTGATCAACACAATGATGCTGGCGATGGCCAGTAATACGCAGAACATGAGGCGGGTGTCGTGAACCATCCACGCGGCAGTCGATAACTCCAAAATGGGACTCCTTATCGAACAGGTTGGCTAATGTGTTTCTTTTTGTTTCCTGCTCGAAAAGCATACCTGATACAACGGTTCCAGAGCGTTCATGTTCAATTTTGGTGCGTATGGCTTAACGCTCAGCTGACGGCGAGATGACAATTTTGCAACTCGTGCCGGTGGTTTTGGCCTATAGCTCTATGATCAACCGGACGACCACCCACGAGGATATTTCATGAGCGCAGGACACAGCCACGCCCAGGTACGCGCCGGCCACGAACGGCTGTTATGGATCGCATTGGCACTGACCGGCAGCTTTATGATCGCCGAGGTGATCGGCGCCTTTATCACCGGCAGCCTGGCGCTGTTGTCCGATGCCGCGCACATGATGACCGACGCCCTGGCGCTAGGGATTTCCCTGGTGGCGATCCAGGTCGCCAAGCGCGCCGCCGACCGCAAGCGCACCTTCGGCTATGCGCGTTTCGAGATCCTGGCGGCAGCGTTTAATGCGCTGCTGCTGTTCGGCGTGGCGTTCTACATCCTGTATGAGGCGTATCAACGCTTGCAGGCGCCCGCCGAGATCCAGTCCACCGGCATGCTGGTGATCGCGGTGCTGGGGCTGATCGTCAACCTTATTTCCATGCGCCTGCTGAGTGCGGCCAGCGGCGAAAGCCTGAATGTGAAGGGCGCTTACCTGGAGGTCTGGAGCGACATGCTCGGCTCCATCGGCGTGATCATCGCGGCGCTGGTGATCATGTACACCGGCTGGGGCTGGGTGGATTCGGTGGTGGCGGCAGCGATTGGCTTCTGGGTGTTGCCCCGCACCTGGACGCTGCTCAAGGAAAGCATGAACGTGCTGCTGCAAGGTGTGCCGGATGGCATTGATATCGACAAGGTGGAGCAGGCGATTCGCGGCGTTCCCGGGGTCAAGGACGTGCACGACCTGCATATCTGGGCCCTCACCAGCGGCAAAAATGTGCTGAGTACTCATCTGGTGGCGGATTCGGCGCAAGGCAGCGAGCAACAGATCCTCAGCCAGGTGACGGAGTTACTGCATGAACAATTCGATATTTCCCACGCCACGATCCAGATCGAGGGCGAAGGTTTTCAGCATGACGAGCATGACGAGGTGCACGCCTGACCGTCACTCACGGTCTTCCAGCACATAACCCACGCCGCGCAAGGTATGGATCAACTTGCGCTCGAACGGGTCATCGATCTTCGCCCGCAGGCGGCGGATCGACACTTCCACCACATTGGTGTCGCAATCAAAGTTCATGTCCCACACGAACGAGATAATTTGCGTGCGCGACAGCACCACGCCGCTCTGGCGCATCAGCAGGTGCAGCAGGGCGAACTCCTTGGTGGTCAGGTCGATGCGCTGCAAACCGCGAAACGCCCGGTGGCGGCCCTGATCCAATTCCAGGTCGGCCACCCGCAACACATCCGGCACCGGCGAATGCACGCTGCGGCGCATCAAGGTGCGCACCCGCGCGAGTAATTCGGGGAACTCAAACGGCTTGACCAGGTAATCATCGGCGCCCAGGTCCAGGCCCTTGATCCGGTCGGCGAGGCGGCCCTGGGCGGTCAGCATCATGATGCGGGTGCTGCTGTTCTGGCGGATGCGTTGCAGCACGTCCCAGCCATCCATCAACGGCAAATTCACGTCGAGCATCACCAGGTCGTAGGCGTGCTGGCGAGACAAATGCAGGCCGTCGGCGCCGGTGGCGGCACAGTCGACGATATAGCCACTTTCGCTCAATCCCTGATGTAGATAATCGGCGGTTTTAGGTTCGTCTTCGATAACCAGAATACGCATGTCGAGGATCCCGCTGGGCAGTGGAAAAGTTGCCCGGAGCTTAAAGCAAAAGCCCGCGCCAGAGCCGTTGCTAACGGATTTGTAATGTTCTGGCCACTCCTCTGATAAGTACCGAAAGTTACATTGCCCACCTGTTAATTCATGGGCATGGAACTCTTGTTATGCCAACTTTTGTCCGCACGTTTATCGGCGCTTCGGTGCTGTTGCTGATGACGGTCCAGGGCGCAAACGCGCAAACCCTGACCCTCGAATCGGCCCTGCAAACCGCCTTCGCCAACAACCCCGACATGGCCGCTGCGCAGTGGGAAATCGACATCGCCCAAGGCGGTCGCCAGCAGGCCGGTTTGATCCCGAATCCGGTGGCCTCCTGGGACGCCGAAGACACCCGCCGCAACTCGCGCACCACCACCGTAAAACTGAGCCAAACCCTGGAGCTGGGTGGCAAGCGCGGCGCCCGGATTGATGTCGCCACCCGCGCTCAGGAGGCGGCCGCACTCACCCTGGAACAGCGTCGCAACGGGCTGCGTGCGGAGGTCATCGACGGTTACTACGGCGCACTTCGCGCCCAGGAACGCCTCGACCTGGCCCAGCGCTCATTGGCATTGGCCGAGCGCGGCCTGGTGGTGGCCAATGGTCGCGTCACCGCCGGCAAAACGTCCCCGGTGGAAGCCACCCGCGCCCAGGTGCAACTCTCGGAAATCCGCCTGGAATTCAACCGCGCGCAGATGGGCCTGAGCGATGCCTACCGGCGTCTCGCGGCCAGTACTGGCGCGGCCAGCACCGATTTCCAGGCCGTCGCCACCCAAGCCCAGGCCGCCCCGGCATTACCGTCGCCCGCGCAGCTGCTGGCGCGCCTGGAACAGACCGCCGAGCTGCGCCTGGCCGAGCTGCAAATCGTCCAGGGCGAAGCGGCCCTGGGCCTGGAAAAAGCCCAGCGCATTCCCGACCTCGACGTGTCCATCGGCAGCCAATACGACGCCAGCGTGCGCGAGCGGGTCAACGTGGTGGGCGTGTCGATGCCGATCCCGCTGTTCAACCGCAACCAGGGCAACGTGCTGGCCGCGAGTCGCCGTGCCGACCAGGCCCGCGACCTGCGCAACGCCGCCGAACTGCGCCTGCGCACCGAAACCCGCCAGGCCCTGGACCTTTGGCAAACCGCGAATACCGAAGTGCGCTCGTTCAACCAACAGATCCTGCCCGCCGCCCAAAGCGCGGTGGACAGCGCCACCCGCGGTTTCGAGATGGGCAAGTTCAACTTCCTCGACGTACTCGACGCCCAGCGCACCTTGATTGCGGCCCGCACCCAATACCTCGCGGCGACCGCCCAGGCCACCGAAGCCTGGGTGCGCATCGAACGGATTTACGGCGACCTTGCCCGGTTTTGATTTTTTCAGGAGCGTTCCATGAACAACAAACACAGGATGGCGCTGGCCGTTGCGCTGATGCTGGCGTGGCCGGCCATCAGCGGTGCGGCAGAGACGGAAGAGGAAGGCAAGATCGAGCTGACCGAACAGCAGATCCAGGCCGCCGGTATTCAACTGGCCCCGGCGCAATCCCGGCAGATCAGCACTGTGCTTTCGCTGCCGGGCGAGGTGCGTTTCGACGAAGACCGCACCTCCCACATCGTCCCGCGTGCTGCCGGCGTGGTGGAGTCGGTGCAGGTCAACCTCGGCCAATCGGTGAAGAAGGGCGAGCTGCTCGCGGTGATCGCCAGCCAGCAGATTTCCGATCAGCGCAGTGAACTGGCGGCCAGTGAGCGCCGGGTGGTACTGGCCCGCATCACCTTCCAGCGCGAGCGCCAGTTGTGGCAGGACAGGATCTCCGCCGAACAGGATTACCTGCTGGCGCGCCAGGCGCTGCAAGAGGCCGAAATCGCCCTGAACAATGCCCGGCAAAAGATGAACGCCCTGAGCGGCAGCGCCGTATTGGTTGGTGGCAATCGCTACGAACTGCGGGCGCCGTTCGACGGCGTGGTGGTGGAAAAACACCTGGGTGTCGGCGAGGTGGTGAGCGAGACCAGCAACGCCTTCACCCTGTCGGACCTGTCCCAGGTGTGGGTCACCTTCGGCGTGTTCCCCAAGGATTTGAACAAGGTCCGGGTCGGCAAGCCGGTGAAAGTCACCTCCTCGGAAATGGGCACCGAAGTGCTCGGCACCGTTGCCTATGTCGGCAACTTGCTGGGGGAGCAGACCCGCACGGCCACCGTGCGCGTCACGGTGCCGAACCCTGATGCTTCGTGGCGTCCAGGGCTGTTCGTTTCCGTGCAGGTCGCCACCGACACCTACCCGGCCAAGGTCACCGTCCCCCAGGAGGCGATCCAGACCGTCGAGGACAAACCCTCGGTGTTCGTGCGCACCAGCGACGGCTTCATGACCCGGCATATCGAACTGGGCGTCAGCGAAAACGGTTTCGTCGAAGTGCGCCAGGGCCTCGACGCCGGCGCGCAGGTGGCCACCGTCGGCAGCTTCATCCTCAAGTCCGAGTTGGGCAAGGCCTCGGCCGAGCACGCCCATTGACCCTGCGAGTGATTTCCCATGTTTGAGCGCCTTATCCAATTCGCCATCGAGCAGCGCATCATCGTGCTGTTGGCGGTGCTGTTGATGGCCGGTGTCGGTATCGCCAGCTATCAGAAATTGCCCATCGACGCCGTGCCGGATATCACCAACGTCCAGGTGCAGATCAACTCGGCGGCGGCGGGTTTTTCGCCGCTGGAAACCGAGCAGCGCATCACCTTTCCCATCGAGACCGCCATGGCCGGGCTGCCGGGCTTGCAGCAGACCCGCTCGCTGTCGCGCTCGGGCTTGTCCCAGGTCACGGTGATTTTCAAGGACGGCACCGACCTGTTCTTCGCCCGCCAGCTGGTCAACGAACGCTTGCAGGTGGCTCGCGAGCAACTGCCCGATGGCATCGAAAGCATGATGGGGCCGATCTCCACCGGGCTCGGGGAAATCTTCCTGTGGACCGTGGAGGCGAAAGACGGCGCGCGCAAGGAGGACGGCTCAGCCTATACGCCGACCGACCTGCGGGTGATCCAGGACTGGATCATCAAGCCGCAACTGCGCAACGTGCCGGGGGTGGCCGAGATCAACACCATCGGCGGCTTTGCCAAGGAATACCAGATCGCCCCGGACCCCAAGCGCCTGGCGGCCTACAACCTGACCTTGGGCGACCTGGTCACGGCGCTGGAGCGCAACAACGCCAACGTCGGCGCCGGCTACATCGAGCGCAGTGGCGAGCAATTGCTGATCCGTGCGCCGGGGCAAGTCGGGTCCATCGACGACATTGCCAACATCGTCATCACCACTTCCGACGGTACGCCGATTCGGGTGCGCAACGTCGCCCAGGTCGACATTGGCCGCGAGCTGCGTACCGGTGCCGCCACGGAGAATGGCCGCGAAGTGGTGCTGGGCACGGTGTTCATGTTGATCGGCGAAAACAGCCGCACGGTGTCCCTGGCGGTCGCGAAAAAACTCGAAGAGATCAACCGTTCGCTGCCTGAAGGTGTGGTGGCCGTCACCGTCTACGACCGCACCAACCTGGTGGAAAAAGCCATCAGCACCGTGAAGAAAAACCTCTTCGAAGGGGCGCTGCTGGTGGTGGCGGTGCTGTTTCTGTTCCTCGGCAATATCCGCGCTGCGCTGATCACCGCGATGGTGATTCCCCTGGCCATGTTGTTCACCTTTACCGGGATGTTTACCAACAAGGTCAGCGCCAACCTGATGAGCCTCGGCGCGCTGGATTTCGGGATTATCGTGGATGGCGCGGTGGTGATCGTCGAAAACGCCATCCGCCGCCTGGCCCACGCCCAGCAGCGCCACGGGCGATTGCTGACCCGCAGCGAGCGCCTGCATGAAGTGTTTGCGGCGGCCAAGGAAGCGCGGCGCGCGCTGATCTTCGGGCAACTGATCATCATGGTGGTGTACCTGCCGATCTTCGCCCTCACCGGGGTGGCCGGGAAGATGTTCCACCCGATGGCGTTCACCGTGGTGATCGCGCTGCTGGGGGCAATGATTCTGTCCGTGACCTTCGTGCCGGCGGCCATTGCGCTGTTCGTCACCGGCAAGGTCAAGGAAGAGGAAAACCTGGTGATGCGCAGCGCACGCCGTGTCTACGCGCCGGTGCTGGATTGGGTGATGGCGCGCCGGCCGCTGGTGTTCGGCCTGGCGGTGCTGGCCATCGTTGCGTCGGGCCTGGTGGCCAGTCGCATGGGCAGCGAATTTATCCCCAGCCTCAGCGAGGGTGATTTCGCCCAACAAGCGTTGCGGGTGCCGGGCACCAGCCTGACGCAGTCGGTACAGATGCAGCAGCAACTGGAAAAGACCTTGATGGCCGAGGTGCCGGAAATCGAGCGGGTATTCGCCCGCACCGGCACCGCGGAAATCGCCTCCGACCCGATGCCGCCGAATATCTCCGACAGCTACGTGATGCTCAAGCCCAAGGACCAGTGGCCCGACCCGAAGAAGTCCCGCGAGGCAATCATCGCCGACATCCAGCGCGCCAGTGCGATTGTGCCGGGCAGCGTGTATGAACTGTCGCAACCGATCCAGCTGCGCTTCAACGAACTGATTTCCGGCGTGCGCAGTGACGTGGCGGTGAAGGTGTTTGGTGACGACATGGCGGTGCTCAACAAGACCGCCGGGGAAATCGCCGAGACCTTGCAAACCCTCAAGGGCGCCTCGGAAGTGAAGGTGGAACAGACCTCCGGCCTGCCGGTGCTGACCATCAATATCGACCGCGACAAGGCCGCGCGTTTCGGCCTGAACGTGGGCGATGTGCAAGACACGATTGCCGTCGCCGTGGGTGGGCGCCAGGCCGGGACGATGTACGAAGGCGACCGGCGTTTTGATATGGTCGTGCGTTTGTCGGACGCGCTGCGCACCGATATCGAAGGCCTGTCGCGGCTGTTGATTCCGATCCCGGCGCTGGCGAATAACGCGGCGGGGCAGTTGGGTTTTATCGCGCTGTCGGAAGTCGCCAGCCTGGACCTGGTGCTCGGCCCCAACCAGATCAGCCGCGAAAACGGCAAACGCCTGGTGATCGTCAGCGCCAACGTGCGTGGGCGGGATATCGGCTCGTTTGTCGAGGAAGCCGGGACGGCCATCGACACTCAGGTGAAAATCCCCGCGGGCTACTGGACCACCTGGGGCGGCCAGTTCGAGCAGTTGAAGGAGGCCTCCGAGCGCTTGCGCATCGTGGTGCCGGTGGCGTTGCTGCTGGTGTTCGGGTTGCTGTTCATGATGTTCAACAACCTCAAGGACGGGCTGCTGGTGTTCACCGGGATTCCCTTCGCGTTGACCGGCGGGATCATGGCGCTGTGGCTGCGGGACATTCCGTTGTCGATCTCGGCGGGCGTGGGTTTTATCGCGCTGTCGGGGGTGGCGGTGCTGAACGGGTTGGTGATGATTGCGTTCATTCGCAACCTGCGGGAAGAGGGGCGCTCATTGTCGGTGGCCATCAACGAAGGCGCCCTGACGCGCTTGCGCCCGGTGTTGATGACGGCGTTGGTGGCGTCGCTGGGGTTTATCCCCATGGCCCTGGCCACCGGCACCGGCGCCGAAGTGCAGCGCCCGTTGGCGACGGTGGTGATTGGCGGGATTATCTCGTCGACGCTGCTGACCCTGCTGGTATTGCCGGCGCTGTATCACTGGGCGCACCGGCGTGAAGAACAGGAAGACCGCCCGATGCCTGGCCAATAACCTGTGGTGAGGGAGCAAGCTCCCTCACCACAATGGTTTATTGGCAGATAGCGTTGGTATGAAGGGGAAACACCAACCGAAACACAGTGAAATCTCCGGGCTCGCTGCTGACTTCTGCCCGGCCTTGATGCAGGGTCATGATCGACCGCACGATGGCCAGCCCCAGCCCGGTCCCCCCTTCGGAGCGGGCGCGGCTGCTGTCGACGCGGTAGAAACGCTCGAACAGGTTCGGCAGGTGGTGCGCTTCAATCCCCGGGCCCGGGTTGCCCACCGACAGCGAGACTTGCTGCCCGTGGGTTTCCACCTGCAACGACACCGTGGAAGCGTGCGGGGTATGCCTGATGGCATTGGACAACAAGTTGGAAATCGCCCGCTGAATCATCAGGCGATCGCCATGCACCGAGGCATCACCGTGAAGGCTCAGGCTCAGTTGCTTGTCTTCGGCACTCAACGCAAACAGTTCCATCACCCGGCGTGCTTCAGCGGCCAGGGACACGGGCGCAAACGAAACCCGCGCCGCCGGGTGGCTGACCTGTGCCAGGAACAGCATGTCGGAAACGATCCGCGCCAGCCGCTCCATTTCTTCGGTGCTGGATTCCAGCACCGCCTTGTACTCCTCGGGCGGGCGCTCCCGGGACAACGTCACCTGGGCCTTGCCCATCAAGTTGGTCAGTGGCGCGCGCAGTTCGTGGGCCAGGTCATCGGAGAACTGCGACAGCTGCTGCACACCGCCATCCAGGCCCTGCAGCATGAAATTGATGCCCTGCGCCAACTCGCCCAACTCGTTGGGCAAGTTATCCACAGCCAGGCGGTGGGTCAGATCCTGTGTGGTGACCTTGGCCGCGACGCGGCTGAACTGTTGCAGCGGTGCGAGCCCGCGTTGCACCACCCACCACGCGCCGATGCCGATCAGCAGCAACAGCAGCGGCAGGGCGATCACCGTGGAACGCAGGTAAGCACTGAGCAATGCCTGATCGTCCCTGCGGTCCAGGGACAGCAGCACCCGCACGCGTTCGCCGCTGGACAGGCGCATCAGGCTGGAGGCGCTGAGCACCTGGTTGCCGTTGCTGTCGTCCCAGTTCAGGTAACCGAGGGTCTGGCGTGGTGCGAAGTCGGTCAGTAACGGTTCCTGTGGCTTGGCACCGACGCTCAGCAGCACCGCTTCATCGGGTGCGGTGCCGACGATGGTCAGGTAGAAATTGTCATGCCCCATCACCAGGTCCATCAGCGAATGCGGGCGGGCTTTTATGTCGCGGGTGTCCAGGCCGAGGGCGAGGCTGTGCTGGATCTGCTCCATCTTGCTTTCCAAGCCCTTGCGCGCCAGTTTCTCAAGCTCGTGGGTCAGCGCCAGGTAGGCCAGTGTCGCGAGCAGCACCACCAGGCCCGCGCCCATCAGGCTCACCGTCAGCCCGAGGCGCATCGACAGGCTGCTGGCTTTCATTGGCGGGCCTCCAGCACATAGCCCACGCCGCGAATGGTATGGATCAGCTTGACGTCACTCTGGTCATCGACCTTGGCCCGCAGGCGGCTGATGGAGACCTCCACCACGTTGGTGTCGCAGTCGAAATTCATGTCCCACACCAGGGAAATAATCTGCGTGCGGGTCAGCACTTCGCCGGACTGACGCATCAGCACATGCAGCAGCGCGAACTCCTTGGTGGTCAGGTCAATGCGCCGGGTGCCGCGATAGGCGCGGTGGCGGCGCGGGTCCAGTTCAAGGTCCGACACGCGGAAGACTTCCGGCACCGGTATGTGCTCGCTGCGGCGCAACAGCGTGCGCACCCGGGCCAGCAATTCGGGGAATTCGAAGGGTTTGACCAGGTAATCATCGGCGCCCATGTCCAGGCCCTTGATCTTGTCAGTCAGCCGGCCACGGGCTGTGAGCATCATCACCCGTTGGTTGCTGTCGCGGCGCAGTTGCTCAAGCACTTCCCAGCCGTCCTTGGCCGGCAGGTTTACATCGAGAATCACCAGTTCATAAGCGTGTTGCCCGGCCAGGTGCAGGCCGTCCACGCCGCTGGCCGCGCAGTCGACCACGTAACCGCTTTCGGTCAGGCCCTGCTGCAGGTAGGCGGCGGTTTTTTGCTCGTCCTCAACCACAAGGATACGCATGGGGATTTACCTTTTACTGATAGAGAGAGACTGAAATTCGAATTTTCCGAAGCCTGAAGGCTGAAGTAGCTACAGGGTCAATCAGCCAGTTTGTGACTGGTTGTTGCGTTGCAGAACGGGCGAGCAAAAAAAACGCCCCATCCGGGGCGTTAAAAATTCATCTCTTTCCAAAGGAGCTACACAAAAGCTTCAGAGATGAATGTGCTCGGTGTGCGCCGTTCAGATCGACTGCTTCTGTGCGTCGGCGGGCGCGGTCTCGGCCACGGACTGTTCACCGTGGACCTGTTGCTGTTGCTGGCGGAACTCGGCGAGGAACTGCCGGGAGCGGTCGGCGCCGTCGTCGGCGAATGCGAGGGTGGAAGTGGCGCCGAGAAAACTGATCAATAACAGGTGGGATGGCTTCATGACGTTTCTCCAAATAAGGCGTGTGCCGTTAGTTGTGGCCAGTATATGAAGCGCAACTTAACGAGAAGGTGAGGCGCATATTACAGTTCTGACAGGCTTCAATTTGTGAACAGATGTTAGTCAACGGCAAATGAATGTAAGCATTTGCCGTTGTGTTCATTTACAGAATTGCCAATGGGTATTCGACAATCAACCGAACTTCTTCCAAGTCCGACTCAAAGGCACTTGAGCGAACGGTCGCCTGGCGCAAACGCAGCGACAGGTCTTTCAAGTTACCGCCCTGCACCACGTACTTCGCCTCGATATCCCGCTCCCAGCGGCGTTGATCGGTCAGCGGGTCGCCGGCCGCGTCACGGCGCATGTACACGCTGTTGGCGTTGCTGTAGTCGGCGCCGGTACCTTTGCCATAGCGGGTCATGAAGGTCAGGCCAGGAATGCCGAAGGCCTGCATGTCGAGGTTATAGGCGAGCATCCACGAGCGTTCCCTGGGCGAGTTGAAGTCGCTGTACTGGATCGAGTTGTTGAGGAAGATCGAGTCCGACATGCGCAGGTAGTCAAAGTCGTCATCGCCGTTGTTGCGCTGGTGCGACAGGGCCAGGCTGTGGGCGCCGACCTTGACCCCAAGCCTGGCGCTCCAGATGTTGTTATCGAACTCGCCAAGGCGTTTCTTGCCCTCGTCCACGGCCTTGTAATAGTTGAAGTCGCCAAACAGCGACACGTCATCGTTCAGCGGGTAGCTGGCGGCGCTGCCGAAGTAGTACTGGTCCCAGGCATCCTTCAGGCGGCTGGTGTACAGGCTGACGCTGAGGTGTTTGTTCACCTGGTAGTCGCCGCCGGCATAGCCGATCCAGGGTGAATCCACCTTGCCCGCATAAAAGGTCGCGAAGCCTTTATCCATGCCGCTCTGGGTGGGCTGGCTCATGCCGCTCAAGTGCCCGGCCTGCAAGCTCAAGCCGTCAATGCTGGTGTTTTGCGCGGTGACGCCACGGAAGCTTTCCGGCAACACCCGTGAGTCGCCGTAGGCCACCACCGGGGTGAGCGGGAACACGTCACCGGCCTTGATCACGGTATCCAGCAGGCGCACTTTTACCGCGCCGCCGAGCTTGCTGTAGCCATCCTCGGGGTGGTTGTCGCTGTCTACCGGCAGTACGCCGAACGAGCCCTTGCCGCCGCTGCGGCCGGTGCCGGAGTCGAGTTTCAGGCCATACATCGCAAACGCATCGAGGCCGAAACCCACCGGACCCTGAGTGAATCCGGATTCGAACTTGCCGATAAAACCCTGGGCCCAGGCTTCGGAATAGCCATTGCCGGTGGGGCTCGACTGGCCCTTGCGGTCATCGCGGTTGAAGTAGAAGTTGCGGGCCAGCACGTTCAAGGTGCTGCCTTCGATAAACCCTTCGGGTTTTTCTTCCACGGCCATGCCTGACAGCGGGGTGAGCCCCGCCAGGGCGGCAATCATGGAGAGTGAAAATGTGCGGTTAGTGCTCATGTAGCGCTCCTCGGTAGTGGCAGCTATCAGCTTCTTATCGATGGGGCATTCTTGTTGTGATGGTGCCCGGGCAGATAGTTGCAAACACGAGATAACGGCGAGGTGGCGCACAGATTACAATTTTGGAATTTCAATAAAACATAACGGATAAGTAATCTTTCGGTGAACTTTGCGACAGGCTTGGTTAGTTATTCTTGCTCTGAACTTTTAATTCAATAAGTCAGACGAGGACGCCCTCATGAATACCCTGAAAACCACTGTCGCTGCATTGGCCCTGATCGTTTCCGCCAGCGCGATGGCCGAAGGTGGAGGCGACCGCACCTTCGCCCAATTGATGCAAAACAATGAGCAAGCCATGGCCGCCTACGCCGCCAGAAAGGGCAAGCCCGCGCCCGAGGTGCTGGTGTATCGCTACGGCATGAAGCTGGACATTGCCAAGGTGGTGAATGTCACGCCGCCGATCCGCTCGTGCAGCGCGGTGCCGTCACGCATGACCTACGAAGACTCCACCGGCAAGCTCAACACGCTCCACTACCAAGTGATGGGCATCTGCCGTAACAACGGCAGTTGAGGGGCCGAAAAAATATAGTTGGGCAATGGGCTAAAGCTCTCTTAAGAAAATGCCGGCAGCGCCGATGCAGGTCAGATCCCGCCCTCATTTGCCCACCGGTGCCTCCATGTTCAACACCCGTCTCAAGCAGGAGCTGTCTGCTCTTCGCGAAGAATTATCCAGTTTGCAGCAGGTCAAGGAGAGCCTGGAAAGCGAAATGATGGCCCTGACCCTGGATCCCGAAGGGCGCATCGAGTCCGTCAATGCCATCTTCCTTCAAGAGATGGCTTACCAGGCAAGTCAGCTGCAAGGCCGCCTGATCGAGGATCTGGTGCCGGCGCACGTCAAGCACGACACCTTTCAACTGCGCTTCACGAACGCCCTGGTGCGTGGCGAACACTTCGCCGGTTCCGTACGCCTGATGCGCGGCAACGGCAATGAGGCGTGGCTGCGCTCCATCGTGCAACCGGTGCGTGGCAGTGACGGGCGTATCAAGCATATTTCGATGTACTCCAGCGACCTGACCCGCACTATCGAGGCGTCCCGCGAGCACGAAAACCTGATCACCGCGCTGGTGCGTTCCACGGCAGTGATCGAGTTCGACCTCAACGGTAATGTGCTGACGGCCAACGACCGTTTTCTCAACGGCATGGGTTACAGCCTGGCGCAGATCCAGGGCAAACATCACCGGATATTCTGTGAGCCGCAGGATGCCGGCAGCGTCGAGTACCAGCAGTTCTGGAAGCGCCTGAACGCCGGTGAATTCGTCGCGGGGCGCTTCAAGCGGGTGGACAGCCACGGGCGGGTGGTGTGGCTGGAGGCTTCGTATAACCCGGTGCTCGACGCCAACGAGCGGCTGTACAAAGTGGTCAAGTTCGCCACGGTGATCACCGACCAGGTCAACCAGGAACAGGCCGTGGCCGACGCGGCCAACATCGCCTACAGCACCTCGCTGCACACCGACAGCAGCGCCCAGCGCGGCACCACCGTGGTCACCCAGGCGGTGGAGGTGATGCGCGACCTGGCCAAGCACATGGAGCAGGCGGGTGAGGGCATTGAAGCGCTGAACGCCCAGTCCCAGGTGATTGGCAGCATCGTCAAGACCATCAGCGGCATCGCCGAGCAGACCAACCTGCTGGCACTCAACGCCGCCATCGAAGCCGCCCGCGCCGGTGAGCAAGGCCGTGGTTTTGCGGTGGTGGCCGACGAGGTTCGGCAACTGGCGTCGCGTACCAGCAAGGCCACCGAGGAAATCGTCGGCGTGGTGCGCCAGAACCAGGACATGGCCCGCGATGCAGTGGCGCTGATGACCGATGGCCGCCTGCAGGCCGAGCAAGGGCTGGCATTGGCGGCCGAGGCGGGCACAGTGATCGTCGAGATCCAGGACGGCGCCCAGAAGGTGGTCAGCGCCGTAGGGCAATTCGCCAATCAACTGAGCAGCTAGTCACCCGGGCTCATGCTTGAGGTATCGTAGGTTTTTTTTCCGAGCCTTTCGTCCATGAGCCCTAACCATCGCCGTCCCGTCCCGCTGTCCAAGGCCTACCGCTTGCTCAACCACGGCCCGACCGTACTGGTCAGCGCCGCGCACAACGGCCAGCGCAACATCATGGCCGCGGCCTGGGCGATGCCGCTGGATTTCGAGCCGCCCAAAGTCGCCGTCGTGCTGGATAAGGCCACCTGGACCCGGCAACTGCTCGAAGGCGCCGGCACTTTCGTGCTCAACGTACCGTGTGCGGCCCAGGCCGATATCGTGCAGACCGTGGGCAACACCACCGGCAGCGAGACCGACAAGTTCGCCGCATATGACTTGCAGACGTTCAGCGGCGAACACACCGAAGCGCCGATGCTTGAAGGCTGCGTGGCGTGGCTGGAATGCCGCTTGCTGCCGGAACCGCATAACCAGCAGACCTACGATCTGTTCCTCGCCGAAGTGGTGGCCGCCCAGGCTGATGAGCGCGTATTCAGCGACGGTCGCTGGCATTTCGAAGGGCAGGATGCGCTGCGTACCTTGCACCATGTGGCGGGCGGGCATTTCCTGACGATTGGTGAGCCGATTGATGGGCGACAGCTTTAAGCCCAGTGCCAATTCTTCCGGTACAGCCTGGTTTTGTGGCGAGGGAGCTTGCTCCCGCTGGAGCGCGAAGCGGTCCCATTGTTTCCTGCCAATACACTTGGTCGGTAGATATACGACTGCTGCGCAGCCGAGCGGGAGCAAGCGCCCTCGCCACAAAGTTTGTGCTACCACTGCGCCTTGCTGAGCGCCTCGGCAAACGCCATCAACTTCGGCGAGTACTGCCGCGATGGCGGATACACCAGCGATATCGCCCGACTGCGCCCGGCAAAGTCCTCCAGCAAGGGCACCAGGCGCCCGGCCGCCAGATCTTCCCGCACCGCAAAGTCCATCACCTGGGCGATGCCGAATCCGCCCAGCGCGCCGTCCACCAGCGCATCGCCGATATCAAAGATCAACCGCCCCTCGACACTCACGTCCTGCACCCTGCCATCGAGCATGAACTGCCAGTCCACCAGCCGGCTGGTGCGCAGGTTACGTACGGTCAGGCAATTGTGGTCCTTGAGTTCATCGACGGTCTGCGGCGTACCAAAACGCGCGAGATAAGCCGGTGCGGCGACGGTGACCCAGCGCAGCGGTGGCAGTGCCCGGGCGATCAGGCGTTGGTCCTGGATATCGCCGGTGCGCAGCAAGGCGTCAAAACCTTCGTCGACGATGTCCACCAGGCGGTCGGTCATTACCGCTTCAATGCGCAGATCGGGGTATTGCAGGGTCAGCTCGCCGATCACCGGCATCACCACCTTGCGGCCAAATAACGAAGGTGTGCTGATCTTCAGCAAACCGGACGGTGAGGCACGGCGGTCGAGCATTTGCCGCTCGGCTTCGGCCAGTTCAGCCAGCAGCGGCGCGCTGCGTTCATACAGCATCTGCCCGTCGGGCGTGAGGCTGACGCTGCGGGTGTTGCGTTGCAGCAGGCGCACACCCAGCTGGTTTTCCAGTCGGGAAATGGCCCGGGACAAGCCCGATTGGGTCAGCCCCAGGTCTCCGGCGGCGCGAGTGAAACTGCGGGTTTCGGCGACGCGCACCAGCAGGCGAACAGCATTCAGATCCATGATTAAAGTCATTACTGAAAGAGTGATAGGGCTATTTATCATCTGTTGGGCATGAAAGAAACTGGCGCCTCTCATTTTCAGGCAGGACGCTGTGATGTCTTCTTCTCGACCCTCTGGCTGGATGCTGTTGCTGCTGGCAACCGCGCAACTGATCATCGCCCTCGACGCGACCATTGTGTTTGTCGCGCTGCCCCAAATCGGCAGCCACCTGGGGTTTTCTGCCCAGCAATTGCAGTGGGTGGTCAGTGCCTACAGCGTGGCGTTTGGTGGCTTCCTGTTGCTGGGTGGTCAGGCGGCGGACCTGTTGGGCAAGCGGCGCTTGTACATGCTTGGCCAGTCGCTGTATGCGCTGTCTTCCCTGGCGGCGGTGCTCGGTGGCAGCGCCTTGCTGCTGGTGCTGGCGCGGGCGGTGCAGGGTGTGGGTGGGGCGCTGTTGTTCCCGGCCACGCTGGCGCTGATCAACACCCACTACGCCGAAGGGCCCGCGCGTAATCGGGCGTTTGCCGTGTGGAGCGCGGCGTCTGCGGCGGGCCTGGCATTGGGCGCGTTGCTCGGCGGCGTGCTGACCCAGGCCTGGGGCTGGGAAGCGGTGTTCCTGGTGAACGTGCCATTGGCCGGTGCCTGTGCCCTGGCGGCGCGCTACTGGATTCCCGCCGATGGCGAACGGGCCCGCGGGCGCAACTTTGATATCAGCGGCGCGTTGACCGTGACGCTGGGCGGCACCTTGCTGGTGTTCTCCCTGGTGCAGGGGCCGGAGTGGGGTTGGGCGGCACCGTCGACCCTGGGCTGCATGGCCCTGGCGTTGGTGCTGCTCGGGTTGTTTGGGTGGATCGAACACCGGGGCCGTGATCCGTTGATGCCGCTTCGCTTGTTGGGCTATCGCGAGTTGCGCATGGCCATGGTGTTGACGGCGGTGTTCATGAGCAGCTTTGGCGTGCAGTACTACTTTTTGGCGGTGTATTACCAGCAGGTCTACGGCTACAGCGTGTTGCAGGCGGGGTTGGCGTTTTTGCCGGCGACGCTGGTGTGCACCGCGGGCATCTGGCTGGCGGAGCGTTCATTGGCGCGTCTGGGGTTGCGCAACACCCTGGTCAGCGGCCAGTTGGCGGGCGCGGTGGGTATCGCTTTGGTATGTGTGGCGTTGCCGACGGGGGCGGGGTTCTGGTCGTTGCTGCCGGGGATTTTCATCCTGAGTATTGGCCAGGGCATGACCTGGACGGCGATGTGGGTGGCCGCCGGGCTGGGCATCCGGCCGGGCGAGCAGGGCGTGGCGGCAGGCATGGCGTCCACCAGCCAGCAGATTGGCGGTGCGTTGGGGCTGGCGTTGCTGGTGTCGTTGGCGAACGCCGGTGGGTCGACGGGCGCGGCGCAGGCGGGCGGGATTGAGCTGGCGTTGTGGTGGAGCGCGGCGATTGCCCTGGCGGGTGCGGTGCTGGCGTTAGCACTTAAAGAGCGAGCCCCAGCGTCGAATACGATTTCGGCAGCGACATAGTTCAACTGTAGGAGCTGGCTTGCCTGCGATAGCGGAGTGTCAGCCAACAATTTATTAACTGATCCACCGCTATCGCAGGCAAGCCAGCTCCTACAGGTTGATCGCATTTCAAGGCGGGATTTCAGCGCCCGAGCATCTTCACCCAGCGCGACGGCGGCATGCCGAAAGTGCTGCGGAACTGGCGGGTCATGTGGCTCTGGTCGGTGAAGCCGGCGGTCAGTGCCGCATCTACCAATGACTGGCCCTGGCCCAGCAGGCTGCGCACCAGGTCCAGGCGGCGCATGGTCAGGTAGCGATAGGGGCTGGTGCCGAACAACAAACGAAAATCCCGCGACAACGCCCAGCGGTCGCGGTTGGCGTATTCCGCCATTTCATCGAGGGTAATCGGCCGGCCCAGGGCACTGTGGATAAATTCCCGTGCGCGCTCGGCGGCCCGGTAGTCGAAGGTCTTGCGATTGACCGTGATGCCCGACGCGTTATTCAGCGCCTGGGCCAAGTCAAACATCGCGTCCTGTTCCTGCAGCGGGTCAATCGGGCAATCCAGGCTTTGCAGCAACACTTCACTGGCGCGGTACAGCCACGGGTCGCTGGACAATCCGCCGGGGATGAACGGTAACGGCTTGCCGCCGAGCACCTGCTGGATCAGCGCCGGCTCCACGTAAATCATCCGGTATTTGAAACCTTCCTCGCTGCCGGCCCAGCCGTCATGCACTTCATCGGGATGGATCACCATGGTCCGCCCCGGCAGGCTGTGGGTCATGCCGCCGCGATAGTGAAAGCTCTGCACACCGAACAGGGTACGGCCGATGGCATAGGTGTCGTGGCGATGGGGGTCGAAGCCAAACCCGGCAAAATACGCCTCGATGCGCTCCAGGCCACTGGCGTGGGGCGCGCGGTGCAGCCAGTCGATATTGGTCGCCATGATGAGTTGTCGCGCAAA
Organism: Pseudomonas sp. B6001; assembly: GCF_013386015.1. Lineage (NCBI taxonomy): Bacteria > Pseudomonadati > Pseudomonadota > Gammaproteobacteria > Pseudomonadales > Pseudomonadaceae > Pseudomonas > Pseudomonas sp. B6001. The sequence goes on along the minus strand of NZ_JACAOX010000019.1, from coordinate 80,362 downwards.
GAGATCGAAATACGGTAACCCAGTCTGAATCCGCTGTCTGCCGGGGTCTTGTACGATTGTGCAGGGCGGGTACCGGGCATATGATCCTTATTCCTGCACTGCCCTCGGCGGAATCCCACATGGAATTGTTCAATCCGGCCTACGTGGCTCCTCTGGTCTCGCTGGCCCTGCTCTGGACCGTCGCGGTCGTCACGCCTGGCCCGAACTTCTTCAACACCGCGCAACTGGCCGCCAGTTGTTCACGCCGCCATGGCGTGGTGGCGTCGGCTGGCGTGGCCACCGGCACCGTGATGTGGGGTCTGGCAGGCGGTTTGGGGATCAAGTCGCTGTTCACCGCAGCACCCATGTTGTACCTGGCGTTCAAGATCATCGGCGGCTGCTACCTGATTTACCTGGGGTTGAAACTGTTCCGGCGCTCGGCACCGTCGATGGCCCAGAACCTGTTGCCCGACGAACCTCGGCGTTCACTGTTCTCCGCCTGGCGCCTGGGTTTGCTGGGCAACCTGTCCAACCCCAAGGCGGCGTTGTTCGTCGCGACGATCTTTGCATCCACCATGCCCCAATCACCCTCGCCGATGCTGCTGACCCTGGCCGTGATCACTATGGCGACCTTGTCATTCAGTTGGTACTCCTGCGTGGCGCTGGTGTTTTCCAGTGAGCGGATGGCCAACGTCTATGCCCGCTCGCGCAAGTGGCTGGACCGGTTTGCCGGTGGTTGTTATGTGCTGTTCGGGGCCACGCTGGTAGCGAATCGCTGACGGCTCATGGTAAGAAGCCTTACTTTCAAACGTGAGGCCGATCATGAGCAAGCTGCGGGTAGGGATTATTTTTGGTGGCCGTTCGGCCGAGCACGAAGTGTCGCTGCAATCGGCGCGCAACATCGTCGATGCACTGGACCGTTCGCGCTTTGAGCCGATCCTGATCGGCATCGACAAGGCTGGCCACTGGCACCTCAACGACACCTCGGGCTTTCTGCTCAACGAAGAAAACCCGGCGCTGATCGCCCTCAATCAATCCAATCGTGAACTGGCCGTGGTGCCGGGCAAGGCCAGCCAGCAACTGGTGGAAACCGCCAGCCAGGCCTCGCTGGAACATGTCGATGTGATCTTCCCGATCGTCCACGGCACCCTCGGCGAAGACGGCTGCCTGCAAGGCCTGCTGCGCATGGCCGACTTGCCGTTTGTCGGCTCCGACGTGCTGGGCTCGGCGGTGTGCATGGACAAGGACGTCAGCAAACGCCTGCTGCGCGATGCCGGGATTGCCGTGACACCGTTCATTACCCTCAACCGCAGGAATGCGGCGCGTACCACCTTCGAACACGCCCAACAAAAACTCGGATTGCCGATGTTCGTGAAACCGGCGAACCAGGGTTCGTCCGTGGGTGTGAGCAAGGTGGGCAGCGAGGCTGAATATCATGCCGCCGTAGAACTGGCCCTCGGGTTTGATGAAAAGGTGCTGGTGGAGTCGGCGGTCAAAGGCCGGGAAATCGAATGCGCCGTGTTGGGTAACGAGAATCCCATCGCCAGCGGCTGTGGCGAGATCGTGGTGCGGGACGGGTTCTATTCCTACGACAGCAAATACATCGATGACCAGGCAGCCCAGGTGGTGGTGCCGGCGGACATCAGTGTTGAAGACAGCGAGCGTATTCGTGCGTTGGCTATCGAAGCGTTTGAAACCCTGGGCTGTGCCGGGCTGGCGCGGGTGGATGTGTTTCTGACGGATGAGGGGGAGGTGCTGATCAACGAGATCAACTCGTTGCCGGGCTTTACGCGCATCAGCATGTATCCGAAGCTGTGGCAGGCGGCTGGCATGAGCTACAGCGAGCTGGTGAGCCGGTTGATCGAGCTGGCGCTGGAGCGGCATGCGGGGCGTAAGGGGCTGAAGATCAGCCGCTAAAGATCAAATGTGGGAGCTGGCTTGCCTGCGATAGCGGTGGATCAGTGAATAAAATATTGACTGACACTCCGTCATCGCAGGCAAGCCAGCTCCCACACTAGATTTGCGCAGTCCTGGAAATCCACGAATACAACAACGTCTTGCGCTCCGTACTGTCATGGGTCCTTCGGCGGTAACTCGCAAATGCAGGCGAGGTGCAATACGTACACACCTCGCTCACTTCAACCTGCTCAGGATTTATCCCTGCCGCCTCCAGCAAGATCAGCGCATAACGGCCCAAATCAAACCACGCACTCAACGCCTGCCTGGGTTCTGGCGGCTGAATCTCCGGTGCCAACAACGGCGCCGGCTGCTCAAACGTCCACGGCGCATTTGCATCCCGCCACAAATGCCCCTGACTCGCCTGCAGCTGCGCCACAAACTCGCCACTCACCTCATAACAACACGGCTTGATCGACGGCCCGATCGCAATCCGCAACTGGTCCAACGCCACTCCCTCGGCGGCAAACCGTTGCATGGCATTGGCGATGATCCCGCCTTGCAGCCCCTTCCAGCCGCCATGAATCGCAGCGACAAAATCCCCGCTCTCCGAGGCCATCAGCAACGGCAGGCAATCGGCGGTGATCACCGCAATCGGCTGCACATCCCGGCTGAAAACCCCGTCAGCCTCCACCGTGTTGGGCGTAAGCTCCGGGTGCCATTCAATGGTCGTGGCGCTGTGCACCTGCTTGCAGATGAACACCTCGTCGGGCCGCAATGGATCGTCAATCGTACAAAACCCATGGTCGACGCCAGCCAGGGCGCCGAGGTTATTTGCCTTGTGCACGCGCAGCTCTCCAGTGAGTCAATTCAATCCCCCAGCGCTTCGCCTTCACGGCGTGGATCAGCCCCGCCGATCAACGACGCCTTGCCCTGCGCATCGCGCACCCGGACGATCGCCTGGGCGCCGCTGGTCATGTCGATTTCGCTCAGGGCGTGGCCCTTGTCCTTCAGTGCCTGTTTCAGCTGAGCACTGAACAACCCGGCTTCCAGCTCGGTCGCGCCGTTGCGACTGCCGAAGTTGGGCAGGCCGACGGCCGCTTGCGGGTCGAGGTTCCAGTCGAGCATGGCCACCAGGGATTTGCTCACATATTCGATGATCTGCGAACCGCCCGGCGAACCCACCGTGGCCACCCACTCACCGCTCTGGCGATCAAACACCAGGGTCGGTGCCATCGACGAACGCGGGCGCTTGCCCGGCTCGATCCGGTTGGCCACCGGCTGGCCGTTCTCTTCGGGGATGAAGGAGAAGTCAGTCATCTGGTTATTCAGCAAAAAGCCCTGGACCATTACATGGGAACCGAATGCGGACTCCACCGTGGTGGTCATCGACACCGCGCCACCCACGTCATCCACCGCCACCACTTGCGAGGTGGAAATGCGCAACGGCGAGCGATCCGGCGCGTAGGCCACTTCAATTCCCGCAGGCTTGCCCGGCTTGGCGACGCCCATGCTGCGCTCACCGATCAATGCGGCCCGCCCGGCCAGATAGTCCGGCGCGACCAGCCCGGCCACCGGCACCGGCACGTAGTCGGAATCCGCCACGTACTGGGCGCGGTCGGCATAGGCCAGGCGGTCGGCCTCGGCGATCAGATGCACCGCTTCAGGCACCGGTTCCAGGCCGGCCGGGGAGTCGCTCTTCACCGGCTTCAACAGCCCAAGCGTCATACGCGGGTCGCGGGTTTCCAGGGCCTGCAACGTGCCGAGGATCTGCGCAATGGCGATCCCGCCCGACGACGGCGGCGGCATGCCGCAGACTTTCCAGCGTTTGTAGTCGGTGCACAACGGCGCCCGCTCAACTGCGCTGTAGCCCTTGAGGTCGGTCAGCGTCAGGCTGCCGGCGTTACTGTTGCCTTGCACCTTGCGGGTGATTTCGTCGGCAATCGGGCCGTAGTACAGCGCGTCCGGCCCTTCCTTGGCGATGCGCTTGAACACGTTGGCCAGCGCCGGGTTTTTCAGCAGCGTACCGGTGGCCTTCGGGCTGCCGTCGGCATTCAGGAAGTACGCGGTCATTTCCGGCGAGCGGCTGATGTAGCGGTCAGCGGCAATCAGGCTGTGCAGGCGCGCAGAGATCGGGAAACCCTCTTCGGCCAGGCGAATGGCCGGCTCAAACAGTTTGGCCCATTGCAGGTGGCCGGTCTTTTTATGGGCCATTTCCAGGGCACGCAACACCCCCGGGGTGGCCACCGAACGCCCGCCAATCTGCGCCTGCGGGAACGACATCGGCGTGCCATCGGCGTTGAGGAACAACCGCTCGGTAGCGCCCGCCGGTGCGGTTTCGCGACCGTCGTAGGCGTGCACCTGCTTGCCGTCCCACAGCATGATGAACGCGCCGCCGCCGATCCCGGAGGACTGCGGCTCCACCAGGGTCAGCACAGCCTGCATGGCAATCGCGGCGTCGATGGCCGAGCCGCCCTTGCGCAATATCTCGCGCCCGGCTTCGGCGGCCAGCGGGTTGGCGGCGGCGGCCATGTGGCGCTCGGCGTGGCGGGGGCTCATGTCGGTGCGATAGCCCGAGCCGAGCTCCGGGGCGGGCGGCAGTTCCGGCGCGGTAGCGCTGTGGCAGGCGGCGAGGGTGAGGGCGGCGGTGATCAGCGAGAGGGTGAAAAGGCGTTGGCGGTGAAAAATCGAAAACACGCGATGACTCCGTTCATTTGAGAATGATCTGTTGTCCGTGGGGAGGGAATGTACCTCAGTGGTTTGCAGGTTGGGAGATTGATCTGTATTTGGTTGTGCGGTACAACTATGTCTCTCATCATTCGGGCAAGAGGTTTCCCCCGTGAACCGTTCCAAGCCAGACCTTATCGATCAGATCCGCTGTGCCTCGCGTCTTATGGTGCGAGAGCTGGGCTTCATGCAGCCGAAGTTGGCGGCCAGCAGTTACCCACCGTCATCGGTGCACACGATTGTTGAAATCGGCGAGCATGGCGCGCTGACAGCGGCTGAACTGGTCATGTTGCTGGGGCTGGAAAAGTCGTCGGTGAGCCGCATGGTGCGCAAGCTGGTCGAGGCGGGCGAGCTGGAAGAGTTTGCCAACGAGGACGATGCCCGTTCGAAAAAGCTGCGCCTCACCACACGAGGCCAGAAGACGTTACGCGACATTGAAACGTTTGCCCGGCGCCAGGTGGGCGAGGCGTTTGGCGACTTGTCCAGCGAACAGCAACAGGCCGTCAGCCGCGGGCTCGATCAATACGCCGCAGCCCTGCAAACCCAACGTACTGGCGCCCGGCAGCCGAGGCACTACCGCATTGCCCATGGCTACCGGCCAGGCATCATCGGGCGTATCGCGCAGATGCACGCCGAGTACTACGCCCAGCATGCGAATTTTGGCCAGCCGTTTGAAAGCCTGGTGGCGGCGGACATGGCCGAGTTGATGGGGCGCCTGGCCAACCCGCGCAACCAAGTCTGGGCAGTGCTGGACGCAGAGCAGATCGTCGGTTCGATCGCGATTGATGGCGAGGGCGAAAACGGCGAGGCGATCCTGCGCTGCTTCATCCTCGACCCGTCTGCCCACGGCCAGGGCTTGGGTAAACGGTTGTTGAAAGAGGCGCTGGATTTCTGTGACGGGCACCGGTTTCCGGCGGTGCGGCTGTGGACGTTCAAGGGCCTGGATGTGGCGCGCAAGCTTTATGAAAGCGCGGGTTTTGTGCTGGCGTCCGAGCAGGAGGGGCAGCAGTGGGGCAAGTCTGTGGTGGAGCAGTGTTTTGTGCGGCAAGGGGTTTGACATACAGCGCCCCAGTAAGAGGCGCTCAGTGCTGATGCCGGTAGCGGGGAATGTTATGCGTCACCTTCTTGTGGTTCGCCAGCCAGGCTGGCATTCACATAATTCTTACCCGGGCACGGCTATGATGCTCGTCCTTATGCAATAAGCCTGACAGGGCGGCCCATTATGAATGTGAGCATTCTCTACGCGTTGGCGGCGGCGGCGTTGTTCGGCGCCAGCACTCCGCTTGCCAAGCTCCTGGGGGTGGATACGCCGCCCATCCTGTTGGCCGGGCTGCTCTATCTGGGCAGCGGCCTGGGCCTGGCCATCGTTCGGTTTGCTCGCGACCACGGCTGGAAACAGCCCGGGCTTGCAGCCGGAGAGTGGCCCTGGTTGGTGGGCGCCATTGTCTTTGGGGGCGTGCTTGCGCCTGTGGCGCTCATGTACGGGCTCACCCGCACAGCGGGCGCCACCGCATCGCTGATGCTCAATCTTGAGTCGGTGCTCACGGCCGTGCTGGCGTGGGTCGTGTTCAAAGAGAACGCAGATCGCCGCATCGTGATCGGCATGATCGCTATTGTTCTGGGCGGGATCGTTTTGTCATGGCCGCACGGGACAGCGACGGCTCATGATTGGACGGGGCCGTTGGCCGTGGCTTTCGCCTGTTTTTGTTGGGCCATCGACAATAACCTGACCCGTAAGGTCTCTGCCTCGGATGCGCTGTTTATCGCCGGCAGCAAAGGCTTGGCGGCGGGTGTGGTCAATTGCTGTTTGGCGTTGGCCATCGGGTCGCAACTGCCAGCGGTGGCCACGCTCGGGTCAACCATGGTGGTTGGGCTGCTTGGGTATGGCGTGAGTCTGGTGCTGTTTGTGCTCGCTCTGCGCGGGCTTGGCAGTGCGCGCACCGGGGCCTATTTTTCCACGGCTCCCTTCCTGGGCGCGGTGATCTCGATCCTGATCCTGGGCGAGTCGGTTTCGCTGATGTTCTTGCTCGCGGCCGCCTTGATGGCCATCGGGGTGTGGATTCATTTGATGGAACATCATGCGCACGAGCATCAGCACGATCCCCTCACACACGGTCATCGCCATACACACGATGAGCACCACCAGCATGTGCATAACTTTGCGTGGGACGGTACCGAGCCACATAGTCATGCCCATGAGCACGCACCGATCCAGCACAGTCATGCGCACTTTCCCGATGTACACCATCGGCATAAACACTGACTTTTCTAGGGCAATAGGGCGGTGTGCTTTTCTTCAGGCATAAAAAAACGGCCTACCTTTCGGTAAGCCGTTTTTAGTACTTGGTGGCTACACAGGGACTTGAACCCCGGACCCCAGCATTATGAATGCTATGCTCTAACCAACTGAGCTATGTAGCCAAGTGGCGCGCATTATTCGCGGAGAACGGGAATGCGTCAAGCGCTTTTTTTGAAAATTTATCTACGCTATCAACTGTTTAACGGGAAACACCGGGTTTGGTGACGAGCGGTTGGGGTTTGCGCAGGTCCCAAGGCAGCGAAGATCAAAAGGTGGGAGCGGGCTTGCTCGCGAATGCGGTGTGTCAGTCAGCAGAGGTATTGGCTGGTCCACCGCCTTCGCGAGCAAGCCCGCTCCCACATTTGATCTGCGGTGTTCTGGCGTTCGCGCGTCAGGTTTTGCGCGGGTGCAGGCACTCTATCGAGCGGTCGACCATGGCCTTGGCGATTTCCAGCAGGTGCCACACGGCGAGCACTTTGGCGCGTTCGGGGCTTTGCAGTTGTTCGCCACAGTCGAGCGCAGTCGCCGAGGCGCTGTGCAGCAGGTCGGCAGTGAAGAGCAGGGAGTCTTCGAAGCTGATTTCGTCGCTGATGGCGTAGAAGTTTGCCGAGGGTTGCGGCGGGTCGGTGGGCAGGTAGTGGTCGAGCGCTCGGTTGAAGGCGGCGCGGTCTTTGGCTTGGTCACGGGGTGGATCGGGGACGATCTTGAACATGGTGTAGCTCCTATTGACCTGAAGAAGCTGCCACCTTCGCTGCTAAACGTAGGGTGGCGGCTGTACGCGGGTTAGCAGACCAGTCAATAGGAAAACCGGCGCACCAGAAGGTGCCCCACGCACAGCCACCATAAACGTGACCGTAGAACGTGTGCCTATTGAGTTCAGGCTGCTAAACCCGATCACTGAAAACCAGCGACGGACCGAAGACTAGCCACCGACTCCCCCAGGCACAAGGCCGAAAGATTCTCTAGGAAACGTCCCGCAAATTAAAGAGATTCATCTTGCTGGCCCTTTACAAACCATGACCGCTGCATCGATTCATCTACTCGTTAGCCTGCTAACGGGATAGCCTTCCTGCACCCAAAAGTGGCACATTGTCGCACCTGCACCTGTGCATCCATCTGCTGTACGGAAAACCTCCCATGGCTCTGAGCAATTCCCAGCCCTCCGTGGCTACGACGCCTGCCGCCGGGCAAACCAGCCCGTTGGTGATGCGTGTAATCGGCGCGGTGGCGCTGGCGCATTTGATCAATGACTTGATCCAGTCGGTACTGCCCTCGATCTACCCGATGCTCAAGGCCAATTACGGCCTGACGTTCACCCAGGTCGGCCTGATCACCCTCACGTTCCAGCTCACCGCGTCCCTGCTGCAGCCGTGGGTGGGTTATTACACCGACCGCCATCCCAAGCCGTACCTGTTGCCCTGCGGGATGATTTGTACGCTGGTGGGCATTTTGATGATGTCCCAAGTGGGCAGCTTCCCACTGATCCTGCTGGCGGCGGGGTTGATCGGCATCGGCTCGTCGACCTTCCACCCGGAAGCCTCCCGCGTGGCGCGCCTGGCCTCGGGCGGGCGTTATGGTCTGGCGCAGTCGACGTTCCAGGTGGGCGGTAATGCCGGCTCGGCCTTCGGCCCGTTGCTGGCGGCGGCGATCATCATTCCGTTCGGCCAGGGCAATGTGGCCTGGTTCGGCCTGTTCGCGGTGTTTGCGTTGTTTGTGCTGTATGCGATCAGCCGCTGGTACGCGCACCACTTGAACCTGTTCAAGCTCAAACAAGGCCAGGCGGCCACTCACGGCCTGTCCAAGGGCCGGGTGCTGAGCGCGCTGGTGGTGCTGGGGCTGCTGGTGTTTTCCAAGTACTTCTACATGGCCAGTTTCACCAGTTACTTCACCTTCTACCTGATCGAGAAGTTCGACCTGTCGGTGGCCAGTTCCCAGCTGCATCTGTTCCTGTTCCTCGGCGCGGTGGCGGCGGGCACGTTCTTTGGCGGGCCGATTGGCGACAAGATCGGCCGTAAGGCAGTGATCTGGTTTTCGATCCTCGGGGTGGCGCCGTTCACCCTGATTCTGCCCCATGTGGACCTGTTCTGGACCAGCATCCTGAGCGTGGTGATCGGCTTTATCCTGGCTTCGGCGTTCTCGGCAATTGTGGTGTACGCGCAAGAGTTGGTGCCGGGCAATGTGGGGATGATCGCCGGGGTGTTCTTCGGTCTGATGTTCGGTTTTGGCGGGATCGGTGCGGCGTTGCTGGGGCACCTGGCAGACATCCACGGCATCGAGTACGTGTACACGCTGTGCTCGTTCCTGCCGCTGTTCGGGGTGTTGGCGATTCTGTTGCCGCGTACCAAAAAGGCCTGATACCAGATCAATCGAGTCGGGCAGATATCCCTGCTGCCCAACGCTTGCGTCAAACGGGTAAATCAACTGCTCCTGCAAAGGGTGTCGGCGTTGCGCCGGTGCCCTGATTTACGCCTACAGCGGGTTGTAGGTGGCCCGCTTCAGGTGTTCGCGCGCCCGGGACAAACGTGAGCGCACGGTGCCAATGGGGATGTCCATGGCGTCGGCGGTGTCCTGGTAGCTGCCGTCGGTCTCCAGTGAGGCGTACAGCGTTTTACGCATTTCCAGCGGCAAATCCGTGATCGCCCGCAGGGTTCTTTCGAGCTTGCGGTTGACCTCGAACTGCCAGTCCAGGTTGTTGTTGTCTTCCTGCCCATGCCACAGCGCCTCATCGAACTCGCAATGCACCGGCTTGGCATACATGCGCCGAAAGTGATTGCGGATCAGGTTCTGGGCAATCCCGCACATCCACGTGCTGATGGTGGCCTGGCCGCTGAAGTGGTCTCGGCTGCGCCAGGCCTCCAGGTACGTCAGTTGCAGAATATCGTCTGCATCTTCCGGGTTGAGTACGCGTTTATGAATGAAGCGCCGGAGTTTCTTGTGGTGGTCTTCCGACAGGTTCTGGATGGAGCGGTGCGGGTCAGGTGTAAGGTGAACTAAAACATCGATAGGGATATCCATGATTTTTTCCTCAGGGTAGACACGGTCGAAATGATTTCGACGGGAACCCTCTTAGCACTGCCTGTGCCAAGGGAAAAAAATTCACAACTAATTGATTTATATAAATAAATATCTTGTTTCCAGGCTTTTTTGTGCAAGGTTTTGCACAAGTGGCTGCGGGCGCGTGCCGATCTTTTCACATGCCTGGTATCGTCGATAAACATGGAACCGTAACGGGATTGCCAGCCACACAAGGAAACGAAACTTCCTGTCCAGGCATCTCCATGAAACTTGATCCTTCTATTGATGTGCAAAAAAACCAGAGCCTGGATCAGCCTGTTCCAGCGAGTATTGATAACCCGCCAGTTCGCCAGGCACCCGCCGGGACGGCGGTCGACAATTTCGAGGCGCTGTTCGGCCTGGAGGTTGAACTCAACAGCAAGGCCTTGAGCCGGCGTATGTTGGGGCTGGGCGTGACGCCTGTGGCGCAGTTGACACAACTCTATGAGCAACTGGGCCATCCCGCTCAGGCAACACTGGCGACCATTGCGCGCTCCATCAGGGTTCAACTGTTGCTCAAGCCCAGCCTCGAGAAGTTGCTGGAGCTGACAGGAAACGACCCGGCCCGTACGTTTGTCGTGCTCAAGCAGGTGGCTGCGCAGGCACAAGCTGAAGCGCGTACCTCCGAGGCGGCGCTGGCCAGCGATGCCCTGGCGCGGCTGGAGGTCCGCTTCAAGCCGCAGATCCAGGCCGGCTTGAACATCGCGCAGGCCTTGCAGGCAAGCAGTGACGACCCGAGTTTGCGGCAGGCGGTACGCAGTGTGTATTACGCCAGCGTGGTCGCCCGGCAATCGCTCGCCAGCATGATGCAGGCGCTGTTGGGGTTGTTCGGTGGCGATGAGTTTGGCCGCGGGTTGAAATTGATGCGTCGGGCCCTGGCAGACGACATTGCGGCGTATTGCCCTTCGCTCCCCACCGCCCAGCTGCGCACCTTGCTGTTGGGGTTGAGCAGTTGTGGTCAACTGGGCAGTGTGCTGGCCAGCTGCCGTGACTTGATCGATCGGCTGGCCGTATTGCACCCCGAAATTGATCGGGACACCGTAGCGCTGCTGCAGCGCATTCTCGGTTACGCGGGCACGGGTATCGCGTCTGCCGAAGTCCAGCGCCTGGCCTGCGAGTTGGGTGGGCCGGCATCATCCGTCCAGATTGTTTCGCTCAATGCCCTTTACCCCGTGCTCGGGAGCCTGCCCCTGGCGTTGTGGCGCGACAGCAAGGGCCGCCAGGAAGCGTTGCACAATTTCATGGTGGTAATGGATGAGTACGCTCGCATCGAACGAGGCTCCCGGCATGTCGGCGCGCTGCCGATAAACCACTCATGAGTGCGCTGCGGGCAGTCAACGCGATACTGCTCAAGGTTGCACAACGCGCCGAGGTGCTGGGTGCGGTCGTGATCCTGGGCATTGTGTTCATCTTTATCGTGCCGTTGCCGACCTGGCTGGTGGATATCCTGATTGCCGTCAACATTTGCATTTCGTGCCTGTTGATCGTGCTGGCGCTGTACCTGCCCGGGCCGCTTGCGTTTTCCTCGTTTCCGTCGATCCTGCTGTTGACCACCATGTTCCGCCTGGCGTTGTCGATTGCGACCACGCGCCTGATCCTGCTGGAGCAGGACGCCGGTGACATTGTGGAGGCCTTCGGCAACTTCGTGGTGGGGGGCAACCTGGCGGTGGGGTTGGTGATCTTCATGATCCTGACCATCGTCAACTTCCTGGTGATCACCAAGGGTTCGGAGCGTGTCGCCGAAGTGGCGGCGCGCTTCAGCCTGGATGCCATGCCCGGCAAGCAGATGTCCATCGACAGCGACTTGCGTGCCGGCCTGATCGATGGTGGACAGGCGCGCGACAAACGCGAGCAGTTGTCCCGTGAGAGCCAGCTGTTCGGGGCGATGGACGGGGCCATGAAGTTCGTCAAGGGCGATGCCGTGGCCGGGCTGATTATCGTGGTGATCAACTTGCTGGGCGGGTTCAGCACCGGCATGTTCCAGCATGGCATGAGCGCCGCCGACTCCATGGCGCTGTATTCGGTACTGACGATTGGCGATGGCCTGATTGCGCAGATTCCCGCACTGCTGATCTCCCTGACCGCCGGCATGATCATTACCCGTGTGGCACCGGCCGGGGCGAATAAAGGGGCCAATAACATGGGCGCCGAAATCGCCCGGCAAATGACCAGTGAGCCCAAGAGCTGGATCATTGCTTCGATCGGCATGCTGGCTTTTGCAGCGCTTCCGGGCATGCCGACGGTGGTCTTTATCCTCATTTCGCTGATGACGGGCTCGCTGGGTTATTACCTCATGCGTCAGCGTCAAAAGCAGGACGCGCCCGCAGATGCGGCGGCTGACGCCGTCCCGGCGGAGATCAACGGTGACGAAGACCTGCGCGCCTTTGATCCATCCCGGCCTTACTTGCTGCAGTTTTCATCGGGCCTGCAGGGCTCTGACCGAACAGCGCAAGTGGTTCATGGCATTCGCCAGGCCCGAAACCGCCTGGTTGCCCATATCGGCCTGACACTGCCGCCGTTTAACGTCGAGTTTATTCCCGCCTTATCCGACGATGAGTTTCGCTTTTGCGTGCACGAAGTCCCTGTGATCAAAGCTACCTTCGGTGATCGGGTCGCGGTGGAATCGGCGGCGCTGGGCGTCGAGCCACAAGCAGGTACCCAGGGTCTGGCGGAGCGAGACGAGCAAGACTGGTTATGGTTGGCGCCCGATGATCCGCTGCTCGACGATGCACAGCTTGAACGCCATACCGCCCATGACTTGATCATCGAGCGCATGACACGCGCGATGCTGCTCAGCGGGCCGCAGTTTCTCGGTATCCAGGAGTGCAAGTCGATTCTTAGCTGGCTCGAGTTCAACCAGCCGGAGCTGGTTCAGGAGCTGCAGCGGATCATGCCGCTTTCGCGCTTCTCTGCCGTGTTGCAGCGCCTGGCCAGCGAGGGCGTTCCGCTGCGCGCGGTGCGGTTGATTGTCGAGTCGTTGATCGAGTACGGCCAACATGAGCGTGAAGCGGATGCCCTGGCCGACTATGCGCGAATCGCCCTCAAGTCGCAGATTCTGCACCAGTACAGCGAAGCTGATGGCCTGCACGCCTGGTTGTTGTCACCGCATACCGAGAATGTCCTGCGCGAGGCGCTGCGCCAGACCCAGACCGGGGTGTTCTTTTCCCTCGACAACGACAGCAGTGCGACGCTGGTGAGCTTGCTCAAGCAAGCCTTTACCGTGCGGGCCAAGAGCAAAAGTGTGCTGCTGGTTGCGCAAGACTTGCGCAGCCCCCTGCGGACATTGCTTGTGGAAGAGTTCAACCATGTGCCGGTGTTGTCGTTTGCCGAGTTGGGCAGTTCGTCGAAGGTCAAGGTGCTGGGGCGGTTTGACCTGAGTCATGACGATCTGCTGCGTGGGGCCGTGGCATGAGTACTGTTTTGGCGATTGCGCATTGCCTTGAAACGGACGGTGCTGCGTGGGGCCGTTTGGTCCGTGCGGCCATGAGGGCCTGACAATGTTTGAGCTACGAGTACTCGATGGTATGCACCAGGGGGCTGCGTTGCCGTTGTTCGGCGAGCAATGGAGCATTGGTGCGCACCCTGACGCTGACCTGGCGCTATACGACCCGGGCATTGCCGAGCGTCATGTGCGATTGCAGTGTGTTGACCAGCGCTGGTCGGTGCAGGCCGAGGGAGGGGTGATGCAGGATGCCGCCGGCCTGATCCTGGCGCAGATTGCCGACCTGGCACTCAACACGACATTTTCGATTGGCAACGTTCGGCTCTGCGTCACCCGCGCCGACCAGCCTTGGCCTCAGCCGACGGTGACTGCCGAACAGGCGCCCACGCCTGCGGCCGAGCCCCTCGTGCCGCTGAAGCTTTCTTCAATTTCGAGCACGCAGCAGAAACGCTTGATCAGCCTGGTCGTCGTCGTTGCGGTCATCATCACCGCGCTGGGCATGACCACTAGCGGTGACCGCGAAGCCCAGGCGTCGTTGATGTCACCGGTGATCCGCAAGAACGAGCTGGCCTCACCTTTCGAGGTGCGCCAGCAGTTGCTCAGGATGCTCAGCGAGCGCGAATTGATCAACCGTATAAGCATCCAGTTGGTCAATGACCAGGTGCTGCTCGACGGCGATGTACTCCAGGAAGACATGGAGTTGGTATCGCGCATGCTCAGCCGGTTTGGCGAACAGTTCGATACCGCGGTGCCGGTGATGAGCCGGGTCAGGACTCGCGACGGAACGTTCCCTTTCAAGATTTTGCAGATTGTCGGCGGCCCCAACGGTCACGTGGTTCTGGAGCAGGGGAACCGACTGTTTGTGGGGGATGAAGTGGACGGCTTGCGACTGGTGCTGATCGATAACACCAAAGTGGTGTTCGACGGTAAGCAACGCTTCGAGGTGCGCTGGTGAGCCGTGACCTGCAAGCCCGTCTTGAGGCCTGGGAGCAACGCCAGTCGAGTGCGCTGGTCAGCTTCGCGCCGGTGTCGGTGCGCGGTCGTATCCAGCGGGTGAACGGCATGTTGTTGCAATGCCGGCTGCCCCAGGCGCGCATCGGTGATTTGTGCCAGGTCGAAAAGTCCATCGGTGAATACATGCTGGCGGAGATCATCGGTTTCGACCAGCAGGATGCAGTGCTCAGTGCGTTGGGCAATCTTGAAGGCGTGCGCGTGGGTGCCAGTGTGCAACGCCTGGGGGTGCCACACCGGGTACGGGTCGGCGACGATTTGCTCGGCCAGGTGCTCGATGGGTTTGGCCGGCCGATTGCGGGCGATGGCCCCAGCGCCTTTGTGGAGGCCGACATCGCAGAGGCGAGCACGGTGTTGTGCGAGGCGCCGTTGCCTACCGAACGCCCCAGGATCAGCCGGGCGTTGTCCACCGGCGTACGCTCGATCGATGGATTGATCACGCTGGGAGAAGGCCAGCGCGTCGGCCTGTTCGCCGGTGCGGGGTGCGGCAAGACCACCTTGTTGGCCGAGATCGCCCGAAACGTCGAGTGCGATGTGATCGTGTTCGGGTTGATTGGTGAGCGCGGACGCGAGCTGCGGGAATTTCTCGACCATGAGCTGGATGATCAGCTGCGCGCCAAGGCGGTGCTGGTGTGTGCCACCTCCGACCGCTCAAGCATGGAACGCGCCCGCGCAGCGTTCACTGCGACAGCGCTGGCCGAAGGGTTCCGGCGCAAGGGCCAGCGGGTACTGCTGCTGATTGACTCCCTGACCCGATTTGCCCGGGCCCAGCGTGAAATCGGCCTGGCCGCGGGCGAGCCCCTGGGCCGCGGCGGCTTGCCACCGTCGGTATACAGCCTGATGCCGCGCCTGGTGGAGCGGGCCGGGCTGACCCGTGACGGAGTGATTACCGCCATCTACACCGTGCTGATCGAGCAGGACTCGATGAACGATCCGGTAGCGGATGAAGTGCGCTCCCTGCTCGACGGCCACATCGTGTTGTCACGCAAGCTGGCCGAGCGTGGCCACTACCCGGCGGTGGATGTGCTGGGCAGCCTTTCGCGGATCTTGAGCAACGTCGCCACGCCCGAGCATATAAGGGCGGGCACCGCCTTGCGCCGCTTGTTGTCGGCGTACCAGCAGATCGAACTGATGCTCAAGTTGGGCGAGTACCAACCCGGCAGTGATGCCCTGACCGACCTGGCGGTGGACAGCCGCCAGGCCGTCGATGGCTTTCTGCGCCAGGACCTGCGTGAGCCGGCCGCGATGGCGATGACGCTGGACCAATTGATGGAGTTGACCACCGATGTCCCTTTCTGAAATCGATACCTTGCGGCGTTTGCGCAAGCATCGGGCTGACCGGGCGGAGCGCGCGCTGCGTGCCGCCAAAAGGCAACAGCAAGCGCTGCTGTTGCAGATCCGGCAGGCGGCGGATGCCCTTGAACAGACCCGGCTGGACGAAGCCCGGAAAACCGCTGAGTTGCTGAGCAAGCATCAAGGGCAAGTGATCTCGTTCCAGGACATCAAGTCCTGGAATGCCCAGGAGCGCACCTTGTCCGCCGACACTCGCCGCGAAGAAGGGCAGTTACATGAGCTGCACGGCCAGCGCGATGAGCAGTTGATCCACATCGACAGCGCGCAGAAGCAGGTTACCCAGTGCTTGCGCGAGGTTGAAAAACTCCAGGAACTGTCCCTTTTGTTGGGGCAGGAAGAAGCCGTGCAGGAAGAAACATGACGCAAGTTCCAGTGAACAGTCCTGAGCGCCCGCGTCCGGGCGAGCCTCGGGATGAACGTGAACCCGGCCCGGGGGCGATAGTGCCATGGGAGCACGGACGGTTATTTGCCCAGCTGTTTGGCAACGATGATGAAGGGGGCGGTTTCGGTTCCGCCCTACCGGGAACCCCTGCATCAAGTCATGCCGCGATGATCGCGGCCATGACCGAGCAGTTGGTACCGCGGATTCACGCCGCTGTTCAGTGGCCTTTGCACGCTGTGCTTTACCTGCCGAGCCTGGGGCGGATCAACGCCAGCGTGCGCCGCGAGCAAGGTACCTGGAACGTTGAGCTGGAGGCGCAGGAAGAGCGCACCGCGCGCTGGCTGCCTGGGGTGCGCCAGCACCTTGAGGACGGGCTGGCCGGCGCGTTGGCGCAGCCTGTCACCGTACACCTGGCACATGTGGACCCGGCATGATCATGCCGTTTTTAACCTTGCCGGTGGTCAGCGGCGCCAATGTCGCGGCGCGGCGCAGGCTGGGGCGCGGCTTGCGCATGGCGTTTCAGGTCGCGGGGCAGAACGGGGAACTGTTGATGGAACCGGGCCGTGCCCCCGCAGGCGTCAAGCCGCTGTTTTTCGAGAGCGCCTGCGGGGTGCTGGCTTTCGCCGAACCAGGGCCGCTGTTCAGCCTGCTGGGGGAGTGCCCGGTGACGCTGGCAGAGGCCGATAACGATCCAGACTCGTGGTTCTGGGAACTGTTCCAGCACCACCTGAGCCCGCAAGTGCGGGGGCTGTTTGGCTTCCTGCGGTTGCTGCCGGCGCCCAGGAAATTGAACTTCGGTTGTCGCTTCACGGTGACGCTGGGGAAGTCCAGGGTCGTGGGTTACCTGTGGCTGACTCCTGAGCGCTTGCTGGCACTGTGCGAGGCCGGTCCGTGGCAGTCGATAGCGGGGCCATTGCCGGCGTCGTTCCAGTTGGCAGTGTCGATGACCCTGGGCCGCCTGAAGCTATCCATCACGCAATTGAGCGGTGTCCGTGCCGGTGACGTGGTGATGCTTGAGCAACCCTTTTTCGATGTGCAGGGCAATGGTCATCTGTATGTCGGCAAGCACCGGCTGCAAGGGTGCATTGATGATGAATCCGGGCCGTTGTGCCTGACGCTTGTTTCGATCGAGGAAACGTCCGTGGACGAGGATTTTGCAACATCGCAGTACCCGGGGGATGAGCTGGATGAACCGGTAGTGGATGTCTTTGGCCACGAGCCTTTCGATGAGTTGAACATGGCCCTGACGGTACGTTGTGGCACCCTGAACCTGACCCTGGGCGAACTGCGCAATCTCGCCCCCGGTGCGGTGTTGGGCATTGCCGGGTACGCGCCGGGCATGGCCGGGCTTTATTACGGCGACAGGCCGATAGGGCAAGGGCAGTTGGTGGAAGTAGATGGGCGCCTTGGTTTGCAGTTGTCCCGCGTGATTTTTTCGCGATGACATTTCAGGGGGTCGACCCTCTTGTCCTGGCGCTGTTTTTAGGTTCGTTGTCGCTGATGCCAATGCTGCTGATCATCTGCACATCGTTCTTGAAGATCGTGATTGTGCTGATGATCACCCGTAACGCCATCGGCGTGCAGCAGGTACCGCCGAGCATGGCCATCAACGGAATAGCGCTGGCTGCGACACTGTTCATCATGGCGCCCGTGGGGTACCAGATTGCCGAGAACGTCAAGGCCTCGCCCGTGGACACGAGTAGCGTGCAAAGCCTTCTGGAAACCGGGCAGGCGGCCATACAGCCGTTGCGTGCGTTCATGCTGCGCAACACCGATGCAGATGTGTTGACTCACCTGCTGGAAAACAGTGCGCGCATGTGGCCGCCTGAAATGGCGCAGAGCACCCAGCGCGAAGACTTGATCCTGCTGGTCCCGGCCTTCGTGCTGTCGCAACTGCAGGCGGGGTTCGAGATCGGCTTTCTGATCTACATTCCGTTCATCGTCATCGATTTGATTGTGTCCAACCTGCTGTTGGCCCTCGGTATGCAGATGGTCTCGCCCATGACCATTTCGCTGCCGCTCAAACTGCTGTTGTTCGTCATGGTTTCCGGGTGGTCGCGGCTGCTCGACAGCCTGTTCCTTTCTTACCTCTGAGTGCCCTATGGAACCGATCGTGCTGTTCAAGCAGGGCATGTTGCTGGTGGTGGTGCTGTCGGCGCCGCCGCTGATCGTGGCGGTGGTCGTCGGTGTGTTGACGTCGCTGGTGCAGGCCCTGATGCAGATACAGGACCAGACGCTGCCCTTTGGCATCAAGCTGGTTGCGGTGGGCATCACGCTGATTTTGACCGGTCGCTGGATTGGCGTGGAGCTGATCCAACTGATCAACCTGATGTTCGACATGATTGCCCGCTCGGCATTGAACTGAGGGCCTGCGTGTGCTGCTTTATCTTGAATTCCTGCCCAGCCTGCTCGTGGCCATGGCGCGCATTTATCCCTGTGCATTTCTGGTGCCTGCGTTTTGTTTCCAGCATATACGCGGTATGCCCCGCCACATCATCGTGATGGTCATGGCGTTGATTCCGGCGCCCGGCATTCATGCCGTCCTGGCTGCCAAGGATTACTCCGCGCTGATGATCAGCGGGTTGGTACTCAAGGAAGCTGCCCTGGGGTTTTTGCTGGGGATTCTGTTGGCCATGCCGTTCTGGATGTTCGAGTCAGTGGGCGCACTGCTGGATAACCAGCGGGGGGCTTTGGCGGGTGGCCAACTCAACCCCTCGCTGGGGCCGGATGCGACGCCGATCGGGCACCTGTTCAAACAGTTGGTGATTTATTTGCTGATTGCCGTCCTGGGCTTGAGCGTGCTGACCCAAGTGATCTGGGACAGCTACCTGATCTGGCCGCCAACCGCCTGGTTGCCGCTGCCGGCGGTCAATGGGTTCAGTGTATTCATCGGGCTGCTGGGCGATACTTTTACCCACATGATGCTGTATGCCGCACCGTTTATTGCCGTGCTGCTGTTCCTGGAGTTCGGCTTCGCCTTGTTGGGCCTGTACAGCCCGCAATTGCAAGTCTCTACCCTGGCAACGCCGGTCAAGAGCCTGGCGGGGCTGGTTATCCTGCTGCTGTACTTCCCGCTGTTGCAGGACTTGATCGTCGGGCGCATGGCGCAGTTGGGAGACCTCAAGCATTCCCTCGGCCTGATGTTCAGGGGCTCGGGACATGAGTGATTCGGGTGAGAAAAAACACGCGGCCACGCCCAAGAAACTCAAGGATCAGCGCCAGAAAGGCCAGGTCGCCCAAAGCCAGGACGTCGGTAAGCTACTGGTGTTGACCGCCCTCAGCGAAATCGCGTTGTTCACCGCCGAAACCAGCATGCAGCGCTTCCAGCAGTTGCTGGTGATGCCCATGTCACGTTTCGGGCAGCGCTTTGTGCGGGCGCTGGAGGAAGTGCTGACGGAAGGCTTGATCGTGTTTTTTTCCTTCGCCTTGCTGATGGCCGGACTGGCGATCGCGGTGAAGTTGATCAGCGGCTGGATTCAGTTCGGTTTCCTGTTTGCGCCGGAAAGCCTGAAGCTGAATTTCAGCCGTCTCAATCCACTCAGCCAGGTCAAGCAGATGTTCTCTGCCAAGTCAGTGACGAACCTGTTGATGGGGTTGGCCAAGGCACTACTGCTTGCGCTGATTTTGTACGTGGTGATCAGGCCGTCACTAGGGGCCTTGATCAATCTGGCCACCAGCGACCTGCAGAGTTACATCCTCGCGCTGATCATCCTGTTTCGCCATCTGCTTCACGCTTGCCTGGGATTGCTGCTGGTCCTGGCATTGATCGACATGGCGCTGCAGAAGCACTTCTTTGCCAAGAGCATGCGCATGACTCAGGTAGAGGTGGTCAAGGAATACAAGGACATGGAGGGCGACCCTCACGTCAAGGGGCAGCGCCGCGCCCTGGCCCAACAGCTGGCCCAGGAGGAGCCGAAGGTCAAGTTGCCCAAGCTGGAGGAGGCTGACATGTTGGTGGTCAACCCGACGCACTTTGCGGTCGCGCTGTACTACCGGCCGGGCAAAACGCCGCTGCCGCTGCTGGTGGATAAAGGCACGGATGCCGAGGCCCGGAAACTGATAGACCGGGCCAAGGCGGCCGACGTGCCGGTGATCCAGTGTGTATGGCTCGCGCGCACGCTGTACGAGAAGAAGCTTGGGGCGAACATTCCCCGGGAGACGTTGCAGGCGGTAGCGTTCCTCTACCGCACCCTGCGTGAGCTCAATGACGAGGCCAAGCGTGAAACGCTGGAGTTTCCGGAGCTTAAGCAACGTTAACGGTAGCGGTGCACGTCCAGCATATCGAGGCAGCCCAGCGAAAGCAGCTTGCCGATGATCTCATCTGCCTCCTCTGCACCTGGCGGCAGCGCGTGCCAGATCACCAGGGCATCCCTGGCATCGAGACAGGCAAAGCAGCCGTCAAACGCCACCGCCTGTTCAAAAAGCCGCTCCAGTACCCGTTCCAACTGTCCGGCTTCCAGCGCTCCACGGTCGACCAGCAACGCAAGCCCGGGTTTACCACCGGCCTTTAACCGGCACACGCTTATGCCCGGGCCGAGGGACAGGTGGGCGTCCTTGCCGCTCACCAGGTTATCCAGGAATACCTGGCGAGACGACGTATCGTTCGGCCCCATGGAACTTACCGTTCCAGTGAGATCGTTTGATAGTCGGAGCGCTCGCCGGCAGGGCCCGATTCGACGCGCATCTGCGGCGGCCACCAGACCACCAGCTTATCGGCGCCCGATTGCGGGCGTGAACAGGAGTCGCCCTTGCACGTCGGCGTACAACCAACGATAAGCAGGGCCAGGCCGAGGAGGGTGAGTAGGCGTTTCATGGCGCGTTCTTCCGGGTGGGGGTGATCAGGGAGGGGCGGGACACACCGATGTGTTCATCTTTGACCACGGGCCGCATGGCGATAAATACCTCCGCCTCTTCTCCCGGCTTGAGCCAGGCACGTGGCCAGACGCTGACGGCCAGGGTCTGGGAGTTGCTGCATTCTCTTTCATCGATGCGCACGTTACGGTTGAACTGATTGCGTACCACCACCACGGCCACATTGAACTGCGGGCCTGCATACCATTGGCTGCGTTCGGTGTTCAGGGCCAATAGCTCGCGGGTGCTGCACAAGGTGTCCAGGCCCAGTGGCATGGGCGCGGCCTTGAAGGCCGTGGGTACTTGCCCGCTGACGAGGTGAGCCAGGGTGCTGGTGATGTCGCTGCGCTTGATCACCGGTTGATGCTCGGCATACCGCCGGGCCAATGGCTTGAGTGCGGCCTGCAGTTCGGCTTGATCCTCCTGGGGCAAGTAGCGTGAAGGATCAGCCTGATCGCCGATCACGCGCGGCGTCAGGATAAACAGGCGTTCGCGCCGGTTGTTCTGGCGCTCGGAGGAAGAAAACAGGGCCTTGCCCAGCAGCGGAATGTCTCCCAGAAGAGGGATCTTGCTTTGTTTGTCGGTGCTTTCAGTGACATGGAAGCCACCGACCACCAGCGAACGTTTTTCCGCCATGACCGCCTGGGTGCTGACTTTGCCGCGGCGTACATCGGGGCTGGTGCGCGCGGGGTTGGACTCGTCGAAGTTACCGTCCTCGATATCCACCACCAGGTGGATCTGGTGATTGCCGCGGGTAGTGATCACCCTCGGTACCACCTGGAAGCTGGTGCCGACCGTGATGGGCAGGATGGTTGCAGTCTCGGTGCCAGCGGTGAGGTATTGGGTGCGGTTGAAATCGATCACCGCCGGCTGGTTTTCCAAAGTAAGCACCGACGGGTTGGACACCATGGTCGCCAGGCCACGTTGCTCCAATGCGCGAATATCGGCGTTGAAACGATCACGGTGCTCGATCGACAGCTGTGATGAAGACCCGGGCGCCATGTTCACGCCACCCCGGAAACGGCTGTTTTGAAAACCCCATCTAATGCCGAATTCCCGCAGTTGAGTGCGCTCGATATCAAGGATGATCGCATCGATTTCCACCAGCTTGCGGGCTACGTCGAGCTGGCTGATCAGCTCACGGTACATCGCCTGGCGCTCCGGCAGGTCGTAGATCAGGATGGCGTTGTTGCGCACATCGGCTTCGACTCGGATTTTGCTGGTGGAGACCGGTACCCGAGGGGTGAGTGACATGCCGGTGTCCGACGGCACCGGGTTCATCGCCTGGCCGAGCATTTGCCCCAGCATCGGGTTACTCAGGCGCGGAAATACCGGGGTTATGGGTGAGGGTTGGGAGGCAGAGGGAGGGCGTGGGCTCATGCCTGAAAGCGTCGAGGCCGTGCGAGGTTCCAGCAGCCCCCGCAGCATGCTGGCAACGCCTGGGATGGTCAGTTTCTCGCCGCGATAATCAATCTGGCGGTCCGCCGCATTGGCGAACTTCAGCGGGTAGCTGAGGACGCTCTGCTTTTCATCCGGGGACTTGCGCTGGCTGCTGAACTGCTTGATCTGTTCGATATAGCGCTTGGGCCCGGAGACCAGTACGACGCCGTCCTCAGGCAATTCGCCCCAGCCGAAGCGGCTATCGAGCAAGCCTATATCGGTGAGGGCCTGCTTGAGGTCGGCGATGGTCTCGGAGGAGACCTCCAGGCGTGCAGATTCCTGTTGGTCCAGGGTGCTGACGTACAGCGTGTTGTTGTACAGGTACCACTGGAAGCGGTGCTCTACGCCGAGCCTGTCGAGAAGCGATTGTGGGGTATTGGCGCGTATCTTGCCGTTGACGTTGCCTTCGAGGAGGCCGTCGATTTGCAGTTGGGTGCCGAAGGTCTGGGCGAAGTCTTCCAGCACATCCCGCAGGGGCTTGTGTTCGGCCTCATAGGCATAGGCGGTGTTTTTCCATTCGCTGGGGACGGCGGCCAGGGTGCTTTCCAGGGGCGCCAACAACCAGGGCATGAGGATCAGGTAGCGCCAACGGGCAGGCTTTACGGCGGCGGCAGGCGAATTGACGCGCAAGCGGATGTGCTTGTCGATCTTGTTAGGCATTGAGAATTCTCTGTTTTAGTGACGCAGCGACCGAAGCGAAGTAGGCCTAAGTTTCCGGGCTGGGCTGGCAAGGTGCGCAACAATGCCCCGCCAGGTATCACGCTGGTTCAGCAGGGTTTCGAGTTTGCCAAGCAGGTGGGGCAGGGCACAGTCGCCAGGGAGTTTTTGAAGCAGCCAAAGATGACCAGTCATTGCTTCCTGCGCCAAGGCACCCTGGAAATGCCTCAGACTTTCCAGTCCGAGGCGCATCCACGCCTCCAAGGCTCTTTTGTCGACCCGATGGTGGGTCAGTTGAACACTGATCAAAAAAGCTTGTTGGTCGCGCCGCACCTTGATTTCGTCATTATCTTCAAACAACGTGATCAGCGGTTCGCTGCTACTCAACCAACGACCGAGTAACGCTTCCACTCACTGTATGCCTTCGATAACGGTCTTGGCTGTTTCGCTCATGTAATTGGTGTAGGTGGAACTGGCTGATAACGTGGCCGCGAGGAAGACTTTTTCGTCATTCATTGCCGCCAGGGCTTCGTCGTTGTTCAATCCATCGCGTTCTATCTTTTCAAAGCGCTTTTGCGAATTTTCCAGTTGCCTGTAGAGATTCGCTTGCAGGCGATAATCAAAGCTCATTGGTTTTGCTCCAGAGGATGTTACGTCCTGTGTGGCTCGACGCGTGATTCCAGTTCCACGGGTATTTCGTTAAACGTCAGCGCTCGTTGAACCGCAGCCCCTGCGTGTTATTGGGTTGAACCCGACGTGCCGGAATTCCATAGGGTTTCCACCATCGAATCCCAGTCGATCCGAAATCCACCTTCGGGCGTTTCCAGAATGAGCATTTGAGGTGCGATGTTCTCCTCGGTGCGCAGTGTCCAGGGAAGGTCTGTGTGCCTGCTCAGCCACTGGTCTACGTTTTTACGGTCCAATGGATTGCAGAGCAAAGTGGCTTCGATTCGCGGGACCTGGGTGGCCAGTAATTGCTTTAGCAGGACGCTCAGGCGTTGGGGGGAGACTGTTTCCTCCAGTAGGTTACGAATGGCCAGGCTGGTGATGGAGGCGGCAATGGGTTCAATGTTGTCGCAGATAGCCTGGCGTTCAATCTCCCAGCGTTGCAACTGAGTGTTGGCGCGTTCCCAGAACTCACGGCAAGCATTTGCGTAAAGTATTTCGCGCTGCTCTTCGGCCTGGCGTAGTAGTTCGCGCGCTTCGGCTTTGGCGCGAATAAGTAATGTGCCCGCCTGAGCACAGTCGATAAGCATCTCTCGGGCAATCAGGGTTTGTGGCAGGTCCTGGCCTTTATTCAGCTCAATTTTACGTCGGCATAACATGCAGGTTGTTTGCTCCTGATCAGGGCCACGCGTGATCATTCGTGATGGCGGTAGCTCGCCAGATGACGGCTCGCCACAGAGTATCCAGCCGACCATGACGGTCGGGCAGGTTGGAATATCTCTCCAGGTCGACTACCCGTTGATTCGCAAAGCCAAGTCGTAGGCGTTGCCATACCGCAGGCTCAACCCAGGCGCGCAGGTACTGCAGAGGATCGTCTGTGTTCAGTACCCGTGAGTCCGCAGGGAGCGCTTTGGCAAGGCGCTGACACCAGAGGTATTCATCCTCCTCCAGCAAGTGGTCGCGTACAGGCTGGCAGACACTGCCGATCAGCGTCAGCATGCGGTCGCGTTGTGGTGGGGAGGCTTGCACCAGGTGCAGCAAGGCAGGGGAGGGTGAGGGTGGCAGGCAGGGGGTGATGGCCAGTGCGGTGCTCACTCGTTCATGCCGGCTGCGACATAGATCGGTCGAGGCGATATATGGTCTGAGGACCTCCCAGTCACACGCTGGCGTTTCCCATGGGCGGGCCCACCATCGAACCCACGCCAGCTGATTACTCATGAACAGACGGGTTTAGTGAGGCATGAGCCGGTACGACAGATGAGTCGTGTTGTTGATTCACTCCCCGTTTGCGCCAGATAAACGCGCCAGCCCCCGCAAGCGTCAATATGATGAGCAATACGGTAAGACTCATGCGCCAGAAACCGAGATCGTTATCCTGAACCAGGAACGGACCAAAATAGGTCAGACGTTGCTGCTCCAGATACGCCGCGGCGGGGACAAACACTACGGTTAATTTTTGAGTGTTTTCTACAGCGGCTGCCATGCCGGGGATACTGCTGGCCACCATCCTGCGTACTCGGGGGCGGATATTATCAGGCTCAAGTCGTGGATCATGTTTGATGAACACCGAGGCTGATGCCGGTTGTACGGGTTCACCCGGGGCAATCCGTTCGGGGAGCACGACATGGACTCGAGCGACGATGACCCCGTCGATGTTCGACAAGGTTGCCTCCAGCTCCTGAGACAATGCATAGATATAGCGGGCACGTTCTTCCAGCGGTGTTGAGATAACGCCTTCTTTACGGAAGATATCGCCCAGGGTCGACCGGGCCAGTTTGGGCAGGCCAGCGGCCTCGAGCGTCCGGACCGCCCTGCTGATGTCCGACGCGTTGACGCGCACAACAACGCCGTCTTTGGCTGGCACTTTTTGGGCCCGGATTTGTTTATCCGCGAGTTCTGCAACAACCTCATTAGCCTCCTGTTCGGACAGTCGGCTATGGAGTTCTACTTTTTCACCGCAACCGGCCAGCAGCAATGCCAATGATAAAACTAATGGGGTGGTGATCCAGCGGAGCATGACTTACCTACTGAAGGTTGGTTATTTTCTCGCAACATTGCACGGTTTTGCTGATGACCTTGACTGACATGGACAGCTCCCGATGGGCGTCTGAAAGTGACTTGGCAATTTGATGCATTTCCGTTGATTTTTTATTAAGGCTCAGGTCACGCAAACCTTTGGTCGCACGTTTTGATAGCCTCGTTAAATGAGAAGACTGTTCGGATAGCGCGTTCGTACCGACCATTGAATTTTGGCTACCCGGGGAAGACGCGCGATCAACCAGGCTGGCTTGGAAAAAATTCATGTCGGAAGCAGAGGTATCAATACCTCGTGATTCAACCGTTCGTGAAACCGGGCGTTCTGTGAAGTCGTCAGTGAGCACGCGCATGTAAACCTCCGGCAAGACGCTAGGAACGTTCTTGTTGGTTTGGGAGTAATGTTGGTTTTTTTCGACGGTTCAGCATGAGCCATGCTAGCAAACGGGTTGCTTCCTCTATGTTTAATAGAGGAAGCAAAGGTTTAAAACCTTAGTTTGCCTATGTTTTCGAGTTCTTTTGTCATTATTTCGTTTTTAACCTCCTCTATTTTTAGTCGACGCATTTCAGCTTTTTTTGCCGCTTCGATATCGGAATTGTCTCCGCCACCAAGACTGCTGGCAGTAACCCGCTCGTTAACATCGATTTTACTCATAACATCACCTCTGAGTTGCTTGATTTAAATTTTTTGTTTGTTTGTGCGTTGATGCTTAACCACGAACGTAGACCCATCGTTGCCCGTCAGGCATATGAACCAAGCACATGGTTGGCCCGATCGGCGAAGTTGCTGATCATGTAGATGGCCTTTCCTTGAGTGGTTAAATGAAGATTTCAGTTCCAGAAAAACTGCTGGTCCTGGGTTTAACCTGTTCCGCCGAGTGATATATCCAGTTGTTTCATCCTGTAGTACAGCGTGCGCTTGGCAACCCCCAATTCCCCGGCTACTACATCCACGTTGCCGCCGTGACGGCGCAGCGACTCTTCAATCAGCGATTTCTCGATTTGCTGTAGCCGCGCCTTGAGGTTCATCTCTATGTCCTGATGGTCCCTCATCGACTCTGAAAGCGGCGGAAGATCCAACACAAAGCGCTTGGCTGTCGAGCGCAGTTCGCGGACGTTGCCCGGCCAGGAATGGCATAGCAATTGTTGCAGCAGCGAGCTGGATGCCAGGGGTATCGGGTATTTAAAGTACTCGGCTTCCTGGCGGACGATGTTCAGGAACAAGGGGATAATCTGCTCGCGACGTTCGCGCAGGGGAGGGAGGCTGATGCTGATTACGTTCAGGCGAAAATACAGGTCGCGCCTGAATAACCCTTGCTCGACCATTTCGTGCAGCGAATGCTGGGCGGACGCGATAACGCGCATGTCCACCGGGATAAAGCGGGTAGAACCCAATCGTTCAACGCCCCGGGACTCCAGTACCCTCAGCAGTTTGGCTTGCAGGGTGAGGGGCATGCTGTCTATTTCGTCGAGGTACAAGGTACCCAAGTGTGCGGCTTCGACAAAGCCTGCCCGTGATTGCATCGCACCGGTGTAGGCGCCGCTGTTGACCCCGAACAGTTGGCTTTCCGCCAGGCTTTCGGGAATTGCAGCACAGTTGACGGCGACGAAGTTGCCTCGCCGGCCCGATAAGCGATGGATGCGTTGGGCCAGGGTATCTTTACCGGTGCCGGTTTCCCCCAGCAAAAGTATGTCGATGTTTAAAGTCGCAGTATTGTTGATAGTGGCTTCAATGGTTGGGCATTCAGTAAATGGATCATCCGTTTCAAACGTGCTTTGATAGGAGGCCGACATATCGCTGTTGCTCCTATTGTGTCTCATTGTTTTACTGAGGGGCTTCCCTGCTGATATGGATAAGTAGAACGGAATTTAGCTGATTTGTCATTCTGTCGGAGAGTGCGAAATAGACGTTTGTGATGTGTGAAAAACCAAAAAATCTTAAGTTAAATATTATCAAGTGGGCGCTCGCTCGTGATTGCCTGATAATGGGTCGGAATAATCTTAAACTCGGGGGTGTCAGGGAGGATTGGCGTATTTTTACGTATTGAGGGCTGTGGTTGTTTTATATGTTTGCCGTATTAAGATGTCAGGGGATATTTCAAAGTCGATCTTTGTAGAAAGTTGCAAACATCGCCCACAAAAAAGCCGATGCAGTGCATCGGCTTTTTGTTTTGCGGCATAGGCCGCAGGTAAAGCTTATACGTTGAAGCGGAAGTGCATCACGTCGCCATCCTTGACGATGTATTCCTTGCCTTCCAGGCGCCATTTACCGGCTTCCTTGGCACCGGCTTCACCCTTGAACTGGATGAAGTCGTTGTAGGCGATGACTTCGGCGCGGATAAAGCCTTTTTCGAAGTCGGTGTGGATCACGCCAGCCGCTTGCGGGGCAGTGGCACCGACCTTGACGGTCCAGGCGCGTACTTCTTCAACACCGGCGGTGAAGTAGGTCTGCAGGTGCAGCATTTCGTAGCCGGCACGGATCACGCGGTTCAGGCCAGGCTCTTCCAGGCCCAGGGCCTCGAGGAACATGTCTTTCTCTTCGCCGTCTTCCAGCTCGGCGATTTCCGCTTCGATCTTGTTGCAGACTGGAACAACCATCGCGCCTTCTTCTTCGGCAATGGCCAGGACCACGTCGAGCAGCGGGTTGTTCTCGAAACCGTCTTCAGCCACGTTGGCGATGTACATCACCGGCTTGGTGGTCAGCAGGTGGAAGCCCTTGATCACCGCCTTTTCGTCGGTGCTCATGTTCTTCATCAGGCTGCGTGCCGGCTTGCCCAGGGTGAAGTGGGCAATCAGTTGCTCCAGCAAGGCTTTCTGAACCACTGCGTCCTTGTCGCCGCCCTTGGCGTTACGCGTGACCTTTTGCAGTTGCTTCTCGCAGCTGTCGAGGTCGGCGAAGATCAGTTCCAGGTCGATGATCTCGATGTCGCGTTTCGGGTCGACGCTGTTGGAGACGTGAATCACGTTCTCGTCTTCGAAGCAGCGGACCACGTGGGCGATGGCATCGGTCTCGCGGATGTTGGCGAGGAACTTGTTGCCCAGGCCTTCACCTTTCGACGCGCCGGCTACCAGGCCCGCGATGTCGACGAACTCCATGGTGGTCGGCAGGATGCGCTTTGGATTCACGATGGCCGCCAGGGCGTCCAGGCGTGTATCGGGCATCGGCACGATACCGGTGTTCGGTTCGATGGTGCAGAAGGGGAAGTTCTCCGCCGCAATACCGGATTTGGTCAGGGCGTTGAACAGGGTGGACTTGCCGACGTTAGGTAGGCCGACGATGCCGCAATTGAATCCCATGGTGTTTCCCCTCGGGTAAAGAGTCAGGCCTTCTGGCTGTGCAGGTTTTTCATCGCACGGTTCCATTCACCGGCGAAGATATCCGGCAGCACGCCGAGGGCAAAATCGATGCTGGCATCGAGTTTTTCCTGTTCGGCGCGTGGCGCACGACCCAGGACGAAATTTGAAACCATACTGGCAACGCCCGGGTGGCCAATGCCAAGCCGCAAGCGGTAGAACGTATTCTGATTGCCCAACTGCGCGATGATGTCGCGCAGGCCATTATGCCCGCCATGGCCGCCGCCTTGCTTGAGCTTGGCAACGCCGGGTGGCAGGTCTAGTTCGTCATGGGCCACCAGGATTTCTTCGGGTTTGATCCGGAAGAAGCCCGCAAGCGCCGCGACAGCCTGGCCGCTGCGGTTCATGTAGGTGGTGGGAATCAACAGACGAACATCCTGACCCTGATGCGAAAAGCGTCCGGTCAGGCCAAAATATTTGCGATCGGCCACAAGATTGACGCCTTGGGCGTGGGCGATACGCTCAACAAAAAGGGCCCCCGCGTTATGCCGGGTCTGTTCGTATTCGGCGCCTGGATTTCCCAGGCCAACGATCAGTTTAATGGCAGTCACGACAGGGGCCCTTCCTTTGGAGTTGTGGATAACATCGCCGTTGGTGCGGCGAAAGTGGACGACAAAAACTCATTAACCGTTAGAGGCCAACTTCGCATTCTCGCCCGCTTTCTCGCTACGTTCCGGTCCGCGATGTTTCCTCAAGCTCCGGCATTACAGAGTGAATTACTCTGCAGCGCCTTCTTCAGCTTCTGGTGCAACGCGCGGAGCGTGTACGTTTGCAACAGCTTTGTCGTCACCGTGAGCCAGTGCAACGAACTCAACACCTTTAGGAGCCTTGAGGTCGGACAGGTGAACGATTGCGCCGATTTCCAGAGCCGACAGGTCGACTTCGATGAACTCAGGCAGGTCTTTCGGCAGGCAGGTCACTTCGATCTCGGCGATAACGTGCGAAACTTCGCCGCCTTTCTTGACCGGAGCTTCTTCACCAACGAAGTGCACAGGCACGATAGCGGTCAGTTTCTGACCAGCTACTACGCGTACGAAGTCAGCGTGCAGCACGTGGCCTTTAGCTGGGTGACGTTGCAGGGCCTTGATGATGACGTTCTGCTTGGTGCCGCCAACGTTCAGCTCGATGATGTGGCTGTAAGCCGCGTCGTTTTCGAGCAGTTTGGCGATTTCTTTAGCCAGCATGCTGATGGATTCAGGGGCTTTTTCGCCACCGTAAACTACAGCTGGAACCAGGCTTGCGAGACGACGCAGGCGGCGGCTCGCACCTTTCCCCAGGTCGGAACGCAGTTCAGCATTCAAAGTAAAATCGTTCATGTTGTATCTCCAAAATAACCACATTCGCCCTAGCGTTTGCGACCAGCGCTAAAGGCGATATGGGCAAAAAAGCCCCGCCCCAACAGAATGCTGGGGCGGGGCGCTTTTCGTCAGGTTGATGCTGCTAAGGTTTGACCCTTAACGGAACATCGCGCTGATCGATTCTTCGTTGCTGATGCGGCGAACCGCTTCGGCAACTACCGGTGCGATATCCAGTTGACGGATACGCGAACAGGCTTGAGCGGCAGCGGACAACGGGATGGTGTTAGTCACCACCAGTTCGTCCAGCATTGAGTTCTCGATGTTCTCGATCGCTCGGCCCGACAGCACAGGGTGTGTGCAGTAGGCGAAGACTTTTGCTGCACCGTGCTCTTTCAAGGCTTTCGCCGCGTGGCACAGGGTGCCGGCGGTGTCGACCATGTCATCAACCAGAATACAGGTACGCCCTTCGACATCACCGATGATATGCATCACTTCAGAGTGATTGGCTTTCTCGCGGCGTTTGTCGATGATCCCAAGATCCACGCCCAGGGATTTGGCAACAGCCCGTGCACGCACGACGCCACCAATGTCCGGGGACACGATCATCAGGTTTTCAAAGCGCTGGTCTTCGATGTCATCCACCAGGACGGGGGAGCCGTAGATGTTATCTACCGGAATATCGAAGAACCCCTGGATTTGGTCAGCGTGCAGGTCAACCGTGAGAACACGGTCGATACCTACCACGGTCAGCATGTCAGCAACGACTTTCGCGCTGATAGCCACACGTGCGGAACGCGGACGGCGATCCTGACGGGCATAACCAAAGTAAGGGATTACAGCTGTGATTCGAGTCGCTGAGGAGCGGCGGAAGGCATCAGCCATCACGACGAGTTCCATCAGGTTATCGTTGGTCGGAGCGCAAGTCGGCTGAATAATGAAGACATCTTTACCGCGGACGTTTTCATTGATCTCGGCTGTAATTTCGCCGTCGGAGAATTTACCGACAGAGATGTCACCGAGAGGGATATGCAGCTGACGTACAACACGCCGAGCCAGATCGGGGTTAGCATTCCCCGTAAAGACCATCATCTTGGACACGCGCAGTACCTAGAGGCTGAGGGTAACCTGGATGAGTATAGAAAATGGCAGGGGCGGCTGGATTCGAACCAACGCATGGCAGGATCAAAACCTGCTGCCTTACCGCTTGGCGACGCCCCTGTATCTGTTGCAACGAGTACCCAGTACTCGGTTCCTTTAGAGCAGACTTTGCAGCTTGCGATGCAACATCGAAACGTTGCTTCCCTTTGCTACAAACCCTGTAAGGGTCTCTGTAAGAAGGGCCGAGACTTTATCAGCTTCAGCTTTGCTTGGGAAGCCCCCAAACACACAACTTCCAGTTCCGGTTAATTTTGCTTCGGTAAAATTACCTAACAAATTCAAAGCGTTACGTACATCTGGATAACGCCTTGCTACAACCGGTAAGCAGTCATTTCGACTGTTTCCCTTGGGAACGGGGCGCACTTTAATGGGAGGAGAGTTACGTGTCAACAGTGGATCTGAAAAAATTTCTGCTGTACTTACAGATACTTGCGGAACAAGCACGACATACCACGGCTCTTCGGGGTCTACAGGGGTGAGTTTCTCCCCCACGCCTTCGGCAAAAGCGGCGTGCCCACGCACGAAAACCGGGACGTCCGCGCCCAGTGTCAGGCCCAGCGCCGCCAGGCGATCGTGGTCCCAACCCAGTTGCCACAAGTGATTCAGGCCGAGCAATGTCGTTGCGGCATTTGAGCTGCCGCCACCGATGCCGCCGCCCATGGGCAGGATTTTTTCGATCCAGATGTCGATGCCCAATGGGCAACCGGATTGTTCCTGGAGTTTTTTCGCGGCCTTCACAATCAGGTTGCTGTCGTGAGGCACGCCGTCGAATTCGGTGTGCAACTGGATCACGCCGTCATCGCGAACGGCGAAGGTCAGCTCATCGCCGTAGTCGAGAAATTGAAAAATCGTCTGCAACTCGTGATAGCCGTCTTCACGGCGACCGAGAATGTGCAGCATCAAATTGAGTTTGGCCGGGGAGGGCAGTGTCAGGCGTTGCTCGTTCATCTCACTGCCCCAGCTTGCGCGGTTGCCAGTCCTTGATCACCAGCGTGACGTCAAGGTCGGTGCCATGCAGCTTGATGCGCTCGGGCAGCCAGTAACCGTTCTGTTGCACATAGCTCAGGTATTCGACCTGCCAGCCATCCTGTTCCAGCGAAGCCAGGCGGCTGTCGCCATTGAGGCTCAGGCGGCTCTTGCTGTCTGGCGCAGGAAGACCGCGTACCCACCACACGAGGTGCGATACGGGGAGTTTCCAGCCCATCTGTTCTTCCAGCAGGGCTTCCGGCGTTGGCGCTTCATAGCGTCCCTGATTGGCCACTTCCAGGCTGACTTGCCCCGGCCGGCCGGTCAGGCGTGCCGCACCGCGGCCCAGCGGGCCGGACAGGCGAATGTCGTAATAGTCCTGGCGTTGCAGCCAGAACAAGGTGCCGCTGCCCGAATCTTTCGGGGCGCGAATGCCCACCTTGCCCTCGATCTGCCAGCCATCAAGGCTGCTCAGTTGATCCTTGTGCTGCTGCCACTGCGCCGGGTTGCCCGGGCCTTCGACAGATTCACGGGTGCCAAGACCGGAACAGCCGGCGAGCAGGGCGATAAAGCTGAAAACGATAACGTGGCGCAAAAACATAAAGTTAAAGGGTCTCGGATCCGGTCAGGCGCTTGATGGTGCTGCGCAGGATTGGGCTTTCGGGCTGTTCCTTGAGGAACTTCTCCCAGATTTGTCGCGCTTCACGCTGCTTGCCATTGGCCCAGAGCACTTCGCCCAGGTGTGCGGCGACTTCCTGGTCGGGGAAGCGCTCCAGCGCCTGGCGCAACAAGCGCTCGGCTTCGTCCAGGTTGCCCAGGCGGTAATTCACCCAGCCGAGGCTGTCGAGTACGGCCGGGTCTTCCGGGTTGAGCTGGTGAGCCTTTTCAATCAGCTCCTTGGCTTCGGCGTAACGCGTTGTACGGTCGGACAAGGTGTAACCCAGGGCGTTCAGTGCCATGGCATTGTCCGGGTCGCGCTTGATGATCAGGCGCAGGTCTTTTTCCATCTGCGCCAGGTCATTGCGTTTTTCCGCCTGCATGGCGCGGGTGTACAGCAGGTTCAAGTCGTCCGGATATTGCAGCAAGGCTTGCTGGAGGATTTTCCAGGCGCGATCGCCCTGCTTGTTGGCCGACAGGGTCTCGGCCTGGATCAGGTACAGCTGGATCGCGTAGTCCGGTTCGGCATCCCGTGCGGCAGCCAGGCGTTTTTCCGCCTCGTCGGTACGGCCGTTGTTCATCAGGATATCGGCCTGGCGCAGTTGCGCCGGCAGATAGTCGTTGCCGGCGCCGACCTGGGCGTATTCAAGCAATGCAGCCTGCGGGTCGTTACGCTCTTCAGCGATGCGGCCCAGGTTCAGGTGCGCCGAATCCACGTGGCTCTCGCGGGCGATCAGGTCTTCCAGGTAACCCTTGGCCTCATCCCAGGCCTTGGCTTCCAGGCACACCAGCGCCAGGGAGTAGCGCAATTCGTCATCGTCCGGGTATTGCTGCACGAGGTTGGCGAACTGCACCTTGGCGTCTTCCATGCGGTCCTGTTCGACCAGCATGCGGGCATAGGTCAGCAGCAGGCGCTTGTCGCCCGGGTACTTCTTGATGCTTTTTTCCAGCAGCGGAATCGCTTCCTTGCCGCGGTTGAGGTTTTGCAGCAGGCGGGCGCGCAGCAGGATCGGCGCGATCTCGCCCTCTTCCGGCGGGTGTTGCTCCAGCAGCTTCAGCGCAGCCTCGGGCTCATCATCCTGTTGCAACAACAGCGCCTTGCCGAAAATCAACTGGCTGTTGTTCGGGTGTTTTTGCAGCAGGCGGTCGAAACTCTTCATCAGGCCGTTGCGGGTGTCCTGATCGGTGTCGGCGGCCGACAGCGCGAGGAAGTCGAAATGCGTGTCGCCCTTGCCCTGCAGGACCTTCTCCATATACACCATGGAGTCGTCATAGCGTCCGGCGCGGGCCAGTTGAATGGCCGCTGCCCGTTGCGCCTCGAGATCGTCCGGGGCGTTTTTCGCCCAGATCAGCGAGGAGTCCAGGGCCGCCTGATCGGCGCCCAGGTACTCGGCGATGCGAAACGCCCGCTCCGAAATCCCCGGATCCTGAGTATTGATGGCCTGGGTCACGTAGTTATCCAGGGCAATGTCGAAACGATTGCGCTGGCCGGCCAGCTCCGCGCTCAGCAGGCTGAAGATCGTCTCTTCACTGAACGAGGAATAAACCTTGGGCTTTTCAGGGGCGGGGGTGCTGTCTTCTACCGGCGGCGTACCGTCCGGCGACACGGGTGCCATGGCCTGGCAGCCGCTGAGAAAGACAAAAGCAAGGAGCAACGCGGAAGATCTATTCATATAGGAAGAGGACGACTAACCTGCGGTCGGATCATCATGACACAAGCCTTCGGCCAAACATAACCGTGTAGGAGCGAGCTTGCTCGCGAAGAACCAGAGGACAACGCGTTTTATCCCGTAAGCCAGCGTTATCGTTAACGACCATCGCGAGCAAGCTCGCTCCTACAGATGGCCTTTATAGGCGTAAGCTACTAGGACAATAGCCTACGGTGGTTGTTCTGAATCATTCGAAGTAGGACAATTGTCGGCTTCCCGACATCATCAGCGATATTGAATGGCCTTCCTTGCACTCGGTATTAACCACAAGACTGCTTCTGTAGACGTCCGCGAGCGCGTGGCTTTTACTCCCGAGCAGTTGGTTGAGGCCTTGCAGCAGCTCTGCCGGCTCACCGACAGTCGCGAAGCTGCGATCCTTTCGACCTGTAATCGCAGCGAGCTCTATATAGAGCAGGAACATCTTTCAGCGGATGTGGTGCTGCGCTGGCTGGCCGATTACCACCATTTGAGCCTCGATGAGCTGCGCCAAAGCTCATATGTGCACGAAGAGGATGCGGCAGTTCGTCACATGATGCGCGTCGCCTCCGGGCTGGATTCGCTGGTGTTGGGCGAACCGCAGATTCTCGGCCAGATGAAGTCCGCCTACGCCGTGGCCCGCGAGGCCGGCACCATCGGCCCGCTGCTGGGGCGCCTGTTTCAGGCCACCTTCAACTCCGCCAAGCAGGTGCGCACCGACACCGCCATCGGTGAAAACCCGGTGTCCGTGGCGTTTGCCGCCGTCAGCCTGGCCAAACAGATTTTCAGTGACTTGCAGCGCAGCCAGGCCCTGCTGATCGGCGCCGGCGAGACCATCACCCTGGTCGCCCGCCACCTGCACGAGCTGGGCGTAAAGCGCATCGTCGTCGCCAACCGTACCCTGGAACGCGCCAGCATCCTGGCCGAGCAGTTCGGTGCCCACGCGGTGTTGCTTTCCGACATCCCGGCCGAGCTGGTGCGCAGCGACATCGTCATCAGCTCTACTGCCAGCCAGTTGCCGATCCTCGGCAAGGGCGCTGTGGAAAGCGCCCTGAAACTGCGCAAGCACAAGCCGATCTTCATGGTGGATATCGCCGTTCCCCGGGATATCGAGCCTGAAGTCGGCGAGTTGGACGACGTTTACCTCTACAGCGTCGACGACCTGCACGAAGTGGTCGCCGAAAACCTCAAGAGTCGCCAGGGCGCTGCCCAGGCTGCCGAGGAAATGGTCAGCACCGGTGCCGACGATTTCATGGTGCGCCTGCGTGAACTGGCGGCAGTGGACGTGCTCAAGGCCTACCGTCAGCAAGGCGAACGCCTGCGGGACGAGGAATTGATCAAGGCCCAGCGTATGCTCGCCAACGGCAGCAGCGCCGAAGACGTGCTGATGCAGTTGGCGCGCGGCCTGACCAACAAATTGCTGCACGCTCCCAGTGTCCAGTTGAAAAAGCTTACCGCCGAAGGCCGCCTCGATGCGCTGGCCATGGCCCAGGAACTCTTTGCCCTCGGTGAGGGCGCGACAGAAAGCTCTTCGGATAAAAAACCGCAATGAAAGCGTCACTGCTCAATAAACTGGACGTCCTTCAGGACCGTTTCGAAGAACTGACCGCCTTGCTCGGCGATGGCGAGGTCATCTCCGATCAGACCAAGTTCCGCACCTATTCCAAGGAGTACGCGGAAGTTGAGCCGATCGTGGGCACCTATAAACAGTTGCTCAAGGTTCAGGCTGACCTCGAAGGCGCCCAGGCGCTGCTCAAGGACAGCGACCCGGACATGCGCGAAATGGCCGTTGAAGAGGTGCGAGAGGCCAAGGACAAGCTGATCGAACTGGAAGGCGACCTGCAACGCATGCTGTTGCCCAAGGATCCGAACGACGGGCGCAACGTATTCCTTGAAATCCGCGCCGGCACCGGCGGTGACGAAGCGGCGATTTTCTCCGGCGACCTTTTCCGCATGTATTCGCGCTATGCCGAGCGTCGCGGCTGGCGTGTGGAGATTTTGTCCGAGAACGAAGGCGAACACGGCGGCTATAAAGAAGTCATCGCCCGGGTTGAGGGCGAGAATGTCTACGGCAAACTGAAGTTCGAATCCGGCGTGCACCGCGTGCAGCGGGTGCCGGCCACGGAATCCCAGGGCCGTATCCACACCTCGGCGTGCACCGTGGCCGTGTTGCCCGAGCCCGACGAGCAGGAAGCCATCGAGATCAACCCCGCAGACCTGCGGGTCGACACCTACCGCTCATCGGGCGCCGGTGGCCAGCACGTCAACAAGACTGACTCGGCGATCCGTATCACTCACTTGCCTTCGGGCATCGTGGTGGAGTGCCAGGAAGAACGTTCCCAGCACAAGAACCGTGCGCGGGCCATGTCCTGGCTGTCGGCCAAGCTGAATGACCAGCAGACCAGCGCCGCCGCCAATGCGATTGCCAGCGAGCGTAAGCTGCTGGTGGGCTCGGGCGACCGTTCCGAGCGCATTCGTACCTACAACTTTGCCCAGGGCCGGGTCACCGACCACCGCGTCAACCTGACGCTGTACTCCCTGGACGAAATCCTCGCCGGTGGCGTCGATGCGGTAATCGAGCCGTTGTTGGCCGAATACCAGGCCGACCAGCTTGCGGCGATAGGTGAATAAATGACCATTATTGCCAGTTTGTTACGCGCCGCCGACCTGCCGGACTCGCCGACTGCGCGCCTGGACGTGGAATTGTTGCTGGCCGCCGCCTTGGGCAAGTCCCGCAGCTACCTGCACACCTGGCCGGAAAAAATCGTCAGCAGTGAACACGCGCTGACCTTTGCCGACTACCTGCAACGCCGTCGTGCCGGCGAGCCCGTGGCCTACATCCTCGGCCAGCAAGGCTTCTGGAAGCTCGACCTGGAAGTGGCACCGCACACGCTGATCCCGCGTCCGGAAACCGAGATGCTGGTGGACGCCGCCCTGGAATTGCTGCCTGCCACACCGGCCAAGGTCCTGGACCTGGGCACCGGCAGCGGCGCGATTGCCCTGGCCCTGGCCAGCGAACGCCCGGCCTGGCAAGTGACGGCGGTCGACCGCGTGCTGGAAGCCGTGGCCCTGGCCGAACGCAACCGCCAGCGCCTGCACCTGAACAACGCCACGGTGCTGAACAGCCATTGGTTCAGTGCCCTCGAAGGCCACACTTACAACCTGATCATCAGCAACCCACCTTATATAGCCGACACCGACCCGCACCTGGTGGCCGGTGACGTGCGCTTTGAACCGGCCAGCGCGCTGGTATCCGGGCATGACGGCCTGGACGACCTGCGGCTGATCATCGCCCAGGCGCCTGCGCACCTCGACGCCGCGGGTTGGTTGCTGCTGGAACACGGTTACGACCAGGCGCCCGCCGTGCGCGACCTGCTGCTGGGGGAAGGCTTTGAAGAAGTCCACAGCCGCATCGACCTGGGCGGCCACGAACGCATCACGTTGGGACGCCGCCCGTGATGAACGACCAGGAGCTGTTGCGCTATAGCCGGCAGATTCTGTTGCAGCATGTCGACATCGAAGGCCAGTTGCGCCTGAAAAACAGCCGCGCGCTGATCGTCGGCCTGGGTGGCCTCGGTTCGCCAGTGGCGCTGTACCTGGCGGCGGCGGGTGTGGGTGAGCTGCATTTGGCGGATTTCGACACTGTCGACCTGACCAACCTGCAACGCCAGATCATTCACGACACCGACAGCGTCGGCCTGAGCAAGGTCGACTCGGCGATTCGCCGCCTGAGCGCGATCAATCCTGAAATACAGCTGGTTGCCCATCGCAGCGCGCTGGATGAGGATTCCCTCGCGGCCGCCGTTGCGGTGGTCGATGTGGTACTGGATTGCAGCGACAACTTCTCCACCCGCGAAGCGGTCAACGCTGCGTGTGTCGCTGCCGGCAAGCCTTTGGTGAGCGGTGCGGCGATTCGCCTCGAAGGCCAGCTGTCGGTGTTCGACCCTCGTCGCGCCGAAAGCCCCTGCTACCACTGTTTATACGGGCACGGCAGCGACGCCGAACTGACCTGCAGCGAAGCCGGTGTCATCGGCCCGCTGGTGGGTTTGGTCGGCAGCCTGCAAGCCCTGGAAGCCTTGAAATTGCTGGCCGGTTTCGGCGAGCCGCTGGTGGGGCGGCTGTTGTTGATCGACGCCCTGACCACGCGTTTTCGCGAGTTGCGGGTCAAGCGCGATCCCGGTTGCAGCGTCTGCGGTAGCCAACATGGTTAAGGATGCGCCGATTGGTGTGTTCGACTCCGGTGTCGGCGGTCTGTCGGTGCTGGACGAAATCCAGCGTCTGCTGCCCCATGAGTCGCTGCTGTACGTGGCGGATGGCGGGAATATCCCCTACGGCGAGAAAACCCCGGCGTTCATCCTCGATCGTTCGCGACAGGTGGCGGCGTTCTTCCGTGAGAAGGGCGCCAAAGCGTTTGTGATTGCCTGCAACACGGCGACCGTTGCGGCGGTTGCCGATTTGCGCCAGGACTATCCCGACTGGCCATTGGTGGGCATGGAACCGGCAGTCAAACCCGCGGCTGCCGCGACCCGCAGTGGCGTCGTCGGCGTGCTGGCGACCACCGGCACCCTGCAAAGCGCCAAGTTCGCCGCCTTGCTCGACCGCTTCGCCACCGATGTGCGGGTGATCACCCAACCCTGCCCGGGCCTGGTGGAGCTGATCGAAACCGGCGACCTGGACAGCCCGGCCCTGCGCCTGCTGTTGCAAGGCTACGTGGAGCCGCTGATTGCGGCCGGTTGCGACACCATCATCCTCGGTTGCACCCACTACCCGTTCCTCAAGCCCCTGCTCGCCGAGATGCTCCCGCCGACGATCATTTTGATCGACACCGGGGCGGCAGTAGCGCGTCAATTGCAGCGTCTTTTGAGTAATCGCGAACTGCTGGCCACTGGCAATCCGCCGCCTGTACAGTTCTGGACCAGCGGCGATCCGCAGCATCTAAGAAATATCCTACCGACCCTATGGAAATCTCCCGGAGTTGTGAGTAGTTTTGGCGTGTGAAAAAAACGTGAAATAACGCCTTTATCCGCTGAACTTCTGGCTATACGGCAGCTTCTATAGCAAGTTAGCCGGTACAAAATCATACAACTTCGTTCGGAAGGGATGTTTCTCTATGAAGCGCTTGTTCTGTTTGGCTGCGATTGCGGCCGCAATGTTGGGGCACTCTTTTTCCGCACAGGCGGCAGGCCTGGAACTTGGGGTGGGAAGTACGAGCGATTCGACCATGACCTATCGGTT
This sequence comes from Pseudomonas sp. B6001, assembly GCF_013386015.1. Classification (NCBI taxonomy): domain Bacteria; kingdom Pseudomonadati; phylum Pseudomonadota; class Gammaproteobacteria; order Pseudomonadales; family Pseudomonadaceae; genus Pseudomonas; species Pseudomonas sp. B6001. The sequence continues at coordinate 40,218 of NZ_JACAOX010000019.1, read as the reverse complement.
GGGGCTGACCTCGGACTGGGATAAAAGCTGGTGGCAGACCGATACGGGGCGCGTGACCGGGTACTGGAGCGGCGCCTACACCTACTGGGACGGTGACAAGCGGGCCAGCGTCAGCAGCCTGTCGTTCTCGCCCGTGTTTGTGTATGAGTTTGCCGGGGAGAGGGTGAAGCCGTACATCGAGGCCGGCGTGGGTGTGGCCGTGTTCTCCCGCACGCGGGTTGAAGACAACAATATCGGCCAGGCTTTCCAGTTTGAAGACCGGCTGGGCTTTGGCTTGCGCTTTGTCGGTGGCAGTGAAGTGGGGATTCGGGCCACCCATTACTCCAATGCCGGGATCAGCAGCAATAACGATGGTGTAGAGAGTTATTCGCTGCACTACACGCTGCCGTTGTAGTTTTTTAAGCACACTGCAAAACCATTGTGGGAGCGGGCTTGCTCGCGAAAGCGGTATATCAGCCACGAATCAGTTGACTGACACACCGCTTTCGCGAGCAAGCCCGCTCCCACATTGGCTACTCATTGGTTCCGAAATCAGCGATACACCGTCGCAATCCCCTGGCGCTCATCGATGCACTCCGGCGCGCCCATCTCGAATTCCCGGCAGATCAGCGGCCGCTTCTCGTAAATCGTGCACATCATCGTGTCGCGGTCCAGCGCCGCGCACCAGCCGTCATCCAGGCGCAGCATGACTTCGCCGCCCCAATCGTCGGTATCGATAAAGCGATCGGGCACGCCGGTATCGGTGATCAGCATGACTTCCAACTGGCAGCAGCATGCGGCGCAGGTGGAGCAGGTGACGGCAGGTTCGGCGATTTGGGTATGGGGGATGTTGGTCATAGGCGCGCAGTGTAAGGCAAGCGGCTCATAGGTGTGTGAAAGGCCTGACGGACGTCAATGTGCCAACTGCCTAGCAACCCAATGCAACAACGGAAAAATCATCCCCCAGAGTAACGCCAGGCCGATGACGGTCGGCACGGTGCCATAGCCGAAACTCACCCCCGCCAGTTGGCTGCCCGCGTAATAGGACAACGGCCCGCCCACCGCCCCCAACAAACTCGCACGCCACCAGGGCTGCGCGCTCCAGGCCAGGCAATGGCGCAGCGTGGTCGCCAGCAATGCCCACAACAGGATCAGCCACAATGGTGCCAACGGTCCGGGCAGGCTGAAATGAAACACGCCGAATGCTCGTAGCACGGTGTCGATCACGGTGCCCAACAAGGTGACGGCAAGAATCACCTGGCCTTCCGCTGACCACGAACTTATCCACAGCAGGTGGATTACCAGCACCGCCAACCCCACCAACAGCCACAGACTGTCGCCGCCCAGCACACAGGCAAACCAGCCGCACTGGAACAGCACGGCATTTGCCAGTGGTTTAAGCATCAAAGCGCCCGAGCAGTGGCTGGGTCAGCGCCGCCGGCTTGGCCAGCAGCATCTGCGCGGTGCCGATGGTGCGCTCCATAAAGCCGCCTTCGCAGTAGCACAGGTAAAACTCCCACAGCCGCAGGAAGTATTCGTCGTAGCCCATTTCCGTCAGGCGGCTGTGGGCGCGGCGAAAGTTCTCATGCCACAGGCGCAGGGTTCGCGCGTAGTGCAGGCCGAAGTCCTCCATGTGCAGCAGGTTCATGTCAGTGTCGCGGCTGACGACCTCCAGCATCTTCTGTACACAGGGCAGGGCGCCGCCGGGGAAGATATAGCGCTGGATAAAATCCACGCTGCTCTTGGCTTGTTCGTAGCGCTGCTCGCGAATGGTGATCGCTTGCAGCAACATCAGGCCGTTGCTCTTGAGCAACTGCGCGCACTGTTTGAAATAGGTCGGCAGGAAGCGGTGGCCCACGGCTTCGATCATCTCGATCGACACCAGCTTGTCGTACTGCCCGGTCAGGTCGCGGTAGTCCTCCAGCAGCAACGTCACCTGATTCTGCAAACCCAGGGCCTCGATGCGTTTTTCAGTGTAGGCAAACTGCTCTTTGGACAGGGTCGTGGTGGTGACCTTGCAGCCGTACTGCTGCGCGGCATAAATCGCCATGCTGCCCCAGCCGGTGCCGATTTCCAGCAGGTGGTCGGACGGTTTCAGCGCGAGCTTCTGGCAGATGCGTTCCAGCTTGTTCAGTTGTGCCTGTTCCAGTGTGTCATCGGCGGTGAGGAACTGCGCGGCCGAATACATCATGGTCGGGTCGAGGAATTCCTCGAACAGGTCGTTGCCCAGGTCGTAGTGGGCGGCGATGTTTTTCTGCGAGCCCTTGCGCGTATTGCGGTTGAGCCAGTGCAGGCCCTGGGTGAAGGGCCGCGCCAGTTTGGCCAGGCCACCTTCCAGCGCATCCAGCACGTCGAGGTTGCTGACCATCACCCGTACCACGGCGGTCAGGTCCGGGCTGCTCCAGTAACCATGGATAAATGCCTCGCCGGCGCCGATGGAGCCGTTGGCCGCCACCAGCCCCCACACGGCTGAATCGAGGATCTGGATCTCCCCCAGCAGGTGCGCTTCCCGTGCGCCGAAGACTTGCCGTTCGCCGTCCTCGATCACCACCAACTGGCCGTGGCGCAGTTGGCCGAGCTGGCGCAGCACGGCTTTGCGCAGCAGCGCGGCGGTCATGCCGTTGACGTTCAAGCGGTTGGATTTGACCGATAAGCTAGGGGATTTCATGGCGGCGATCCTTGGTGTACCCGACTGCGGTGCGAGAAGCGCCTTCGGCGGCGTGGTGGGAAAAAATCGGCGTGCGTTTAAGCAAGAGGCGCAAGGCCTGCCAATAAATGGCCAGGCAGGTCTTGGCGGTCATCCACGGGAAGCGCCACAGGTAGCGGTGCAGGCTGGCGCGGTTCAGGGCTTCGCGTTGCAGGCTCAAGGTGGCGTCGAAGACTTTCAGTTCGCCCTGCCAGTCGGCCATGTGCACGCCGAGCCTGGCGGCGGGCGGGCTGAAGCTCATGCGGTATTCCAGGTCCCGGGGCAAGAACGGCGACACATGAAACGCCTTGGCCACGGCGAAGTGCTGATGCTCACCGGCAGGCAGCGCCTGGGCCGGCAGCACGTAGTGATAGCGCTCGCGCCACGGGGTGTTGGTCACTTCACAAAGGATCGCGGCCAGCGTTCCGTCGGCCTCGAAGCAGTAGAAGAAACTCACCGGGTTAAAGGCCAGGCCCCAACTGCGGGCCTGGGTCAGCAGGCAGATAACGCCCGAGGGGATGCGCCCCAGGGCCTTGCCGACTTCTTGGCGCACGGCATCGGTCAAACTCATGCCGTGACGGGTCAATTCACGCAGGTAATCCTGCTGGCGAAACGCGAACGGCGCCCAGCGCTCACCCGCCAATGGCGACAAGCCGAACACTTCGTCCTGTTCGCTGAGGTCCAGGTACAGCAGGCCGATCCGGTACCGAAAGGCATGGCCCTTTGGCGTAAACCGCCGATGGGCGATCCAGCCGCTGTACAGGGCGCTGTTCACAGGATTTCCCCGAACGCCTTGGCCACGCGCAATGCGCTGACCACGCCGTCTTCGTGGAAACCGTTGGCCCAGTAGGCGCCGCAATAATAGGTGTGCTGCGCGCCGTGCAGTTCTTCCCAGCGCGCTTGGGCGGCCACGGCGGCCAGGCTGTATTGCGGGTGGGCGTAGGTGTAGCGGGCGAGGACTTTGAGCGGGTTGATCAGCGCCGTTTGATTGAGGCTCACGCAAAAGGTGGTGGTGCTGTCGATGCCTTGCAGGATGTTCATGTCGTAGGTCACCGCCGCCTGTTTTTGCGCGCGGCCATCCAGCCGGTAATTCCAGCTGGCCCAAGCCAGTTTGCGCTCGGGCAGCAGACGGGTATCGGTGTGCAGGACGACGTCATTGTCGGCGTAGGGTAGGGCACCGAGGATCTGTTGCTCGGCCAGGCTCGCATCCCCCAGCAACGCCAGGGCCTGGTCGCTGTGGCAGGCGAACACCACCTTGTCGAATGCCTCGCTGCCGGCGGCGCTGTGGATAACTGCGCCGATGGCTGAACGCTCAACCCGGGTGACCGGGCAATTGAGGCGGATATTTTCGCGGAAGGACTGGGTCAGCGGTTCGATATAGCGGCTGGAACCGCCTTCGATCACGCACCACTGCGGCCGGTTGCTCACCGACAACAAGCCATGGTTCTTGAAGAACCGCACGAAGAATTGCAGGGGAAACCCGAGCATGTCAGCCAGGGACATCGACCAGATCGCCGCGCCCATCGGCACGATGTAGTGCTGGATAAATCGCTGGCCGTAGCCGCCCGCTTGCAGGTACTCGCCCAGGGTCATCTCGGCGCTGATGCGTTGCTCTTGCAGGTCCAGGGGCGCCTGGCGGTTGAAGCGCAGGATATCGCGCAACATGCCCCAGAACCCCGGCGACAGAATATTCCGGCGCTGGGCAAACAGGCTGTTGAGGTTGTTGCCGTTGTACTCGAACCCGGCGTTCGGGTCGCACACCGAAAAGCTCATCTCGGTGGGTTTGTACGTCACGCCAATTTGCCCCAGCAGCTTGATGAAGTTGGGATAGGTCCAGTCGTTGAACACGATAAAGCCGGTGTCCACCGCATGGCTTTTGCCTTCCACCGTGACATTCACCGTATGGGTGTGGCCGCCGATGCGGTCGCCCGCTTCGAACAGGGTGATGTCGTGGCGGCGACCGAGCAGGTAGGCGCTGGTCAGCCCGGCAATGCCGCTGCCGATAATGGCGATCTTCACAGGTCGTCCTTTCTCGGCGGCGGGCTGCGCAGCATGCGTTTGCCAATGATCAACTGGACGCGGTTCGGCAGTTTCGACAGTGGCCACAAGGCGGCAATAAACAGGGCAGGGAAGGCAATTTCCAATGGACGGTTTTGCAGCTTGGCGAAGATATGTCGCGCGGCCTTGTCTGCCGGCCAGCTCAGGGGCATCGGGAAATCATTGCGGGCGGTCAGCGGCGTGTCGACAAACCCCGGGCTGACCACGGTGACGTCGATCCCTTCAGGCGACAGGTCGATACGCAGGGACTCGAACAGGTAACGCAGGCCGGCCTTCGACGCACCATAGGCTTCCGCCCTGGGCATCGGCAGGTAGGTCACCGCACTGGCCACACCGACCAGGTGCGGTGTATGACCGGCGCGCAACAGCGGCAGCGCGGCCTCGATGCAGTAACTGCTGGCCAGCAGGTTGGTGCGCACCACGTGCTCGATGATCGAGGCGTCGAATTGCCTGGCATCCACGTATTCGCAGGTGCCGGCATTCAGGATCACCGTATCCAGCGAACCCCAGGCCACCGCGATGTGTTCACCGATCTCGCGTACGGTCTGGCTGTTGGTCAGGTCGCCGGCCACCACCAGCACTTGCCCGGGATATTGCTGGGCAAGCTGTTCCAGGGGCGCCTTGGAGCGGGAACTGAGGGCCACATGGGCACCGCTTTCGAGCAGCGTCTTGGCCAGTTCGGCCCCGATGCCACTGCTGGCACCGGTCAACCAGTAACGACGTGGAAGGTTAAGGCTCATCCCATTCTCCTTTTCAGCCAGCTGACCACACCGCCAAGGACCGGCACGTGTTCATACAGCAACTGTCCAGCGTCAAAATAATCCCGGTGGCGATACACCTTGTCGCGCCACAGCAGGTGCGAGCAGCCTTCCACACGAATCACTTCGCCCTTGGCCAGGCGCGGGTGGCAGAAGCTCATTTTCCAGCGCAGGTAGCCTTCGCCTTCCGCCACTTGATCAAAGCCATGGAAGTCAAAGCGCAACTGGGTAACGTTGTCGTACAGCTCGGCGAAGTAGCGGTGCAACGCCGGCAGCCCGTGCACCTCGTGCAGTGGGTCGGTGAAACTGATGTCCTGGCTGTACAGGCCGTCGAGCAGGTGCAGGTTGTGCTTGTCCACACTGGCGAACACCTGGGCGAAGCGGCGCAGGAAATCACTCATAAGCACCTCCGACCGCCTGGCGTGAAGGCAGGCTGCGGAAAGCGGCGAGGGCGCGCTCGCGGGATTTTTTCAAATCGACGATAGGACGAGGATAGTCGGCCACACCAAACAGGCCGCCCACGGCGTCGGGGTTGTGCACTTCCTTTTTGTTCAGCGCCGCCAGTTGCGGCAGCCAGTGCTTGATAAATACACCTTCGCCGTCGAATTTTTCCGATTGGCTCAAGGGGCTGAAAATCCGGAAGTACGGGGCCGAGTCGGTGCCGGTGGACGAGCTCCACTGCCAGCCACCGTTGTTGGCTGCCAGGTCGCCGTCGATCAGGTGACGCATGAAAAAGCGCTCGCCTTCGCGCCAGTCGATCAGCAGGTTTTTGGTCAGGAACATTGCCACCACCATGCGCAGGCGATTGTGCATCCAGCCGGTTTCCAGCAGCTGGCGCATGGCGGCGTCGATGATCGGCAGGCCGGTGCGTGCTTCCTGCCACGCTTTCAAGTCTTCCGGGCTGTTGCGCCAGGCCACGGCTTCGGTCTCCGGGCGGAATGCGCGGTGGCGCGAAACCCGTGGGTAGCCCACCAGAATATGTTTGTAGAACTCGCGCCACAGCAGCTCGTTGATCCAGGTAATCGCGCCGATGTCGCCGCTTTCGAATTCACCCTGGTTGCTTTGCAGCGCGGCATGCAGGCACTGGCGCGGTGAAACCACGCCCGCTGCAAGGTAGGCCGAAAGCTGGCTGGTACCGGGCTTGGCCGGGAAGTCGCGTTCGTCCTTGTAGTAGCTGATTTGTGCGTCGGCGAACTGGTCGAGACGGCGCCGGGCTTCGGCTTCGCCGGCAGGCCACAGGGCGCGCAAGGCTTCGCTCGGGGTAGCGAAGCCCTCGACGTGATCCGGAACCTCGTCGCTTTTGAGTTTGAGCGGTGCCTGCGCCTTGGGAGTGGCGACCAAACGCGGCAAGGCGCCATGCAGGCGGCTGTAGCAGACCTTGCGGAACTGGCTGAACACCTGGAAGTAGGTGCCGGTCTTGGTCAGCACGCTGCCGGGCTGGAAAAACAACTGGTCCAGATAGGTGTGGAACGTGATGCCTTGAGCTTCGAGGGCCTTGGCCACGGCGGCGTCGCGGCGCTCTTCGTGGATGCCGTATTCGTCATTGACGTGCACCGACTCCACCGACAGTTCCTGGCACAGGCCTGCCAAAACTTCAGGTGCTTGATCCCAAGTGTCGGCATGGCGGATCAATAACGGAATGTTCAACTCGCCCAGCGCCGAGCTCAAGCGCTGCAGGTTGCGCAGCCAGAAATCGACCTTGCACGGCGCGTCATCGTGGGCCAGCCATTGCCCGGGGCTGATCAGGTAGACGGCCGCTGTCGGGCTACGCTGTGCGGCGGCGGCGAGGGCGGTGTTGTCATGTAGGCGCAGGTCGGTGCGCAGCCAGATCAAGTGCATTTAAATAAGTCCACGCTGGATCAGTACCTGATGGGCCGACAACGGGTCTTCGGCCAGGAGCAATTCAGGAATCTCTTGGGTTAATACGGACAGCTCCGCCTGGTGGATGCATACCGTTGGTCCGGTTATCAGTTTTGGGCAACTGAAGCCGCTCAACAGTTTGCCCAGCACCGAGGTATGGAGTGCCTTGCTCGAATACAGCAGTACCGCGCGGGGTTGCAGATGCTCGACGGCCAGGGCCAGTTCGCCCACCGGCAATGGCCAGTCGAAAACTTCCACCGGGCAATCGGCGCTGCTGGCGAGCCAGGCGGTGAGCCACAGGTGCGGCTCCAGCGGCAGGTCGGAATGGTTGATCAGCAGCAGGGGGGCGCCGTTGAGCTGGCGGTTGTTGTGATACATCCGCGCACCGAATTTGCTGCGCAGCCAGGAATAGAAAAATACCCGTTCCATCTGCGCGCCGAACTGGCCTTGCCAGCGCAGTTCGAGCTCCTTGAGCAACGGCAATAACAGTTGCTCGCACAAGGTGCGCGGCGGGTACAGCGCCATGGCCTGGTTGAAGGCATCATCCACCCGGCGCTCGGCCAGTTCGCTGATGGCCTGCACCAGGTGCTGGCGGCGGTTGAGCCATTCGTTTTCCACCGGCGGTTCGCTGGTGGCTTGCACGGTGTCGATCAGGCTCTTGACCTGGCTGACCGGCACACCGCGGTTGAGCCAGGTCAGGATGGTATGGATGCGTTGCACGTGCTCGGCACTGAACAGGCGGTGCCCCTTGGGCGTGCGCTGGGGCACGATCAGGCCGTAGCGGCGCTCCCAGGCGCGCAAGGTCACGGCGTTGACGCCGGTCTGGCGCGCCACTTCGCGGATCGGCAGCCAGCCTTGTTCGATGGCCTCGGCGATGTCTTCGCCAGGTTCTTGCAGGGGAAAAGTCATAGGTTAAATCGCATTACGCAGGCTGAGGTTTTCCGGGTGCGGTTGCAGGTAGGCCTGCTGCGCGATATAGCGGTCCGGATGCTGGCGAAAGTGGTGCTTGAGCAGCGTCAGCGGTACCACCAGCGGCACGATGCCCTGGCGGTATTGGCTGATGATGGTCTGCATTTCCTGTTTGTCTTCGGCGCTGATGGCTTGCTTGAGGTAGCCGCTGATGTGTTGCAGCACGTTGGTGTGGGTGCCGCGTGTGGCGCACTGGGTCAGGGCGCTCATCAGTTCGCTGAAGTAGCCGGCGGCCAAGGCGCCCAGGTCGACGTCCCTGGGCATGCTGCCCAGCAGGTTGCCGAGGCTTTTGTAATGCACCGGGCTGTGGGCCATCAGCAGGTATTTGTAGCGCGAGTGAAATTCCAGCAGGCGGTGACGGGTCAGGCCTTCGGCGAGCAGTTGCTGCCAGGTGGCGTAGACGAACACCCGGGTCAGGAAGTTTTCCCGCAGCACCGGGTCATTCAGCCGACCGTCTTCTTCCACCGGCAGGTTGGGGTGGCGCGCACAAAACGCCTGGGCGTAGATGCCGCGCCCGCCGCCGTCGATGGGCATGCCGTTGTCCTGATAGACCTTGACCCGTTCCAGGCCGCAGGACGGGGATTTCTGCATGAAGATGTAACCGCAGAGGTCGGTGTGTTCAGCAGCCATTTGCTGGCCGTAATCGTCCAGCGGCTGGGTCACGTTAAGTTCGCGGTTTACGGTGCCAACGGCCTGGGGATTGAGCGGGTCGCCCACCAGGCGAATCGGCTCGCGGGGAATGCCCAGGCCAATGGCGACTTCAGGACACAGCGGCACGAAGTCGAAATAATCGGCCAGGGTCTGGCTACACAGCTGGGATTGTTTATGCCCGCCGTTGAAGCGCACGTTCTCGCCCAACAGGCAGGCGCTGATGGCGATTTTCGGTTTGCCGGTGGCGGGCAGGGTGCTGGACATGGCCAAACCTCGATGAAATTCCTGTACAGGGTTAAATTCCTGTACAACTTAATCTCATCATAGGTTTGAAGCTGTACAAGTCAAATAATTTGTACAGGTATTTGCGGAATGGCTATTTCCAGCCGATTTTCCAGTCTTCGGCGTTTTGCAGGGTTTGCCAGGCCAGGCGCTGCACGCGATGGCTCATCACGGCTTCCAGCTCGATTTCCTGCACATCGCCTTCGTCATCACGCAGCAGTTTGGTCACCAGAAAATGTTTTTCCTTGTGCTGCGGGCGGGCTGCTGTCCACTTCGACAGCAGCAACTTGGCGGGATTGATGCGGTTCATCGCAGGTGCTCGATCAACCGCCGCGCCGCCTCCTGGCCGCTGAGCCACGCGCCTTCCACGCGGCCCGACAGGCACCAGTCGCCACACACGTACAAGCCCAGGTCGGCGTCGGCCAGCACGCCAAATTCATGGCTGGTGGACGGCCGCGCGTACAGCCAGCGGTGGGCGAGGGTGAAGGATGGCGCCGGCATGGCGCTGTGCAGCAGTTCGGCAAAGGCGCCGTGCAGGTGTTCGATCACGGCTTCCTTGGACAGGTCCAGGTGTTGCTTGCTCCAGGTGCTGGTGGCGTGCAAAACCCAGGTGTCGAGGGTGGTGTCGCGCCCCGGTTTGCTGCGGTTGCGCGCCAGCCAGTCCAGCGGGCTGTCCTGGACGAAGCAGCCTTCCATGGGCGTATCCAGCGGCTTGTCGAAGGCCAGGGCAATGGCCCAGGTCGGGTCCATCTTGACCCCGGCGGCGACACTCGCCAGCTTGGGCGCAGCGGCCAGCAAGGCAGTGGCCTGGGGCGCCGGGGTGGCGATGATCACGTGGCTGAACGGGCCGTGGCTTTCGCCGTCGGCGTCCAGCAGGTTCCAGTGATGTTTGCCCTGGAACACTTCGGTGATGCGGCAACCGAACTGCACCGGCAAGTCATCGAGCAGGGCGCGGGTGATCGCGCTCATGCGCGGCGTGCCGACCCAGCGGATCTGTTCATCGGGGGAGGGCGTCAGTTGGCCGGACTTGAAGTTGTACAGCTGTGGCTTCCATTGCTCGGCGCAACCATTGGCCTGCCAGCGTTGAACCTCGTTGACGAAGCGCCGGTCGCGGGCGGTGAAGTACTGTGCGCCCATGTCCAGCGAGCCCGCATCGCTGCGCTTGCTGGACATGCGACCGCCACTGCCGCGGCTTTTATCGAAGAGTTGTACAACGTGCCCCGCGTCTTTCAACGCTCGGGCGGCGGAGAGACCGGCGATGCCGGTGCCAATGATCGCGATGGGAACAGTCATGGGAGGCCTCGTTTTACCGTTGGGTACAGACTACGCCGACACCAATAGCTGTACAATATTGTTTTTTGGTATAAGTTTTGGCGTACCTGATCGTTTGGCGTGACCTATGGTTAAACCTGAAGGTTTAACCAGCGTTGCGCCCGATTAAAACATCCCTGTTTATAAAATAGACTAACGGTGGTCGGCGAACGTTACACGAGGAACAACTCATGCACATTTTGCTGACCGGCGGTACCGGTTTGATCGGCCGTCAACTTTGCCAATACTGGCTTGCCCAGGGCCATCGCCTCACGGTCTGGAGCCGCCATCCCGAACAAGTGGCTAAATTGTGCGGCGCCCAGGTGCGTGGCGTCGCCCGCCTGCAGGACATAAACGAGGCGGTGGACGCGGTGGTCAACCTGGCCGGCGCGCCGATTGCCGACCGGCCCTGGACGCATAAACGCAAGGCGCTGTTGTGGAGCAGCCGTATCGGCCTCACCGAAACGCTGCTGGCCTGGCTTGAGGACCTTGAGCACAAACCGGCGGTGTTGATCTCCGGTTCCGCGGTGGGCTGGTACGGCGACGGCGGTGAGCGCGAGCTGACCGAAGACAGCGGCCCGGTGCAGGACGATTTCGGCAGCCAGTTATCCATTGCCTGGGAAGAAACCGCCCAGCGTGCCGAGGCATTGGGCATCCGCGTAGTGCTGGTGCGTACCGGGCTGGTGCTGGCGGCGGAGGGCGGCTTTTTGTCGCGGCTGTTGCTGCCGTTCAAACTGGCGCTGGGCGGGCCTATCGGCAATGGTCGGCAGTGGATGCCATGGGTCCATATAAAGGATCAAATCGCCCTGATTGATTTTCTTCTGCACAAGACCGATGCCAGCGGTCCTTATAATGCCTGCGCGCCACACCCGGTACGCAACCTGGAGTTCGCCAAGACCCTGGGCAAGGTGCTGCACCGCCCGGCGTTCATGCCCATGCCGGCGTTTGCCTTGCGCATCGGCCTGGGCGAGTTGTCCGGTTTGTTGCTGGGTGGCCAGCGGGCTTTGCCGCAGCGGCTGTTGGCGGCCGGTTTCACTTTCCAGTTCACTGAGTTGCATGCGGCCCTGGACGACTTGTCCAGCCGCCTCTAGAGATAGGATGTTGCATGACGGATCACGCGTTGTTACTGGTCAACCTGGGTTCACCGGCGTCCACTTCGGTGGCGGATGTGCGCAGCTACCTCAATCAGTTCCTGATGGACCCTTACGTCATTGACCTGCCATGGCCGGTTCGGCGTTTGCTGGTGTCGCTGATCCTGATCAAGCGCCCGGAGCAATCGGCCCATGCCTACGCCTCGATCTGGTGGGACGAAGGCTCGCCGCTGGTAGTTCTTAGCCGTCGCTTGCAACAACAGATGACTGCACAGTGGACCCAGGGGCCGGTGGAGTTGGCCATGCGCTATGGCGAGCCGTCGATTGAAAGCGTACTGACTCGGCTGGCGTCCCAAGGCATCCAGAAAGTGACCCTGGCGCCGTTGTACCCGCAGTTTGCCGACAGCACCGTGACCACGGTAATCGAAGAGGCCCGGCGCGTGGTGCGGCACAAAAAGTTGGCGATCGAGTTTTCGATTCTGCAGCCGTTCTACGATGAACCGGAGTACCTGGACGCCTTGGCCAACAGCGCCAGAGCCTATGTGGAAGAGGATTTCGATCACCTCCTGCTGAGCTTTCATGGGTTGCCCGAGCGCCACCTGAAAAAGCTCGACCCTACCGGGCAACACTGCTTCAAGGACGCCAACTGCTGCCAGAACGCCTCTCCCGAGGTGCTTGCCACGTGCTATCGCGCGCAGTGTTTCAGCGTTGCGCGGGATTTTGCCGAGCGCCTTGGCTTGCCGGATGGCAAATGGTCGGTGGCGTTCCAGTCGCGGCTGGGCCGGGCCAAGTGGATCGAACCGTACACCGAGGCACGCCTTGAAGCGTTGGCTCAGCAGGGCGTGAAGAAGCTGCTGGTGATGTGCCCGGCGTTTGTTGCGGACTGCATCGAGACACTGGAGGAAATTGGTGATCGCGGCCTGGAGCAATTCCGCGAAGCGGGGGGCGAGGAGTTGGTGTTGGTGCCGTGCCTGAACGATGACCCGCAGTGGGCGGCGGCGCTCAATACCCTGTGTGAAAGAGCGCCGGTCGCGCTGTAATCAAGCCGAGTGAGGACTGAATGTGGGAGCGGGCTTGCTCGCGAAGGCGGTGGGTCAGTTAATGAAGATGGCGACTGACACACCGCTTTCGCGAGCAAGCCCGCTCCCACATTGACTGTGCCCACTCTGAATTTTCGGTGTTACTCGTGATGCGGCTCGCCCAGGAAGGTCAGGGAACTGGAAAGAGCGCCGGTTGTACTGTAATCAAGCCGAGTGAGGACTAAATGTGGGAGCGGGCTTGCTCGCGAAGACGGTGGGTCAGTTAATGAAGATGGCGACTGACACACCGCTTTCGCGAGCAAGCCCGCTCCCACATTGACTGTGCCCACTTTGGATTTGCGGGGTTACTCGTGATGCGGCTCGCCCAGGAAAGTCAGGGAACTGAACAGTCCGCGAGTCGCGACATCAGCATTGTCTTTGAGCGGGATTTCCACCTGCGCCGCAATCACATTCAATCCTTCATTTCTCACCAGCACCTGGGCGCGACCGTCTTTATCGGTCTCGGTGCTCAGGGTGTTCGGTGCGTTGCGATAGTCTCCGATCAGCTTGACTCCTGCCGCCGGCTTGCCATCCAGCAGCACCCGTACCGGCAGTGATTTACCCGGGCCGACCGTCAGCGGATCAACTTCCGGCAAGATCAGTAGCTTGATCTGATCCAGCTTCGGCACCTTCGCCCCCGGCTGGTAGATCGCCAGGCTGTACTTGAAGGTCTGGGTCGACTCAATCGCCCCCGGCACCTTGCTGCGGCCCTCGTTGATCCACTTCTTGTCAGGCGTCTGTGACCACATCCCGTTATCCAGGGCGACCGCCAATACAGCCGGCGATTTGAGCGGCTTCAGGCGCGCATGGTCGGGCAGACGTTCCACGGTCACCGGGATCATTTTGCCGCCCGCGTCATAAGCCCAGGCGCCGCTGATTTTCTGCGCCTTGAACGCGTTGTCTTCGGCGCCGTGGCCGTAGATCACTTCGATATTGCCGCGCCGTTGTTCGGTCCACAGTCCGTGGGCCGAGACTTGGGTGGCAAACAGCAGGCCGAGCACGGCCAGGAATTTGAAGGCTTGCATGGTGACGTCCTTTTACAGGTTGAGGGTCAGGCTGACGGTGAAGTTGCGCGGCTCGCCGGGATTGACCCAGTAATTGCTGTAGGAGCGCTCGTAGTACTTTTCATCGAACAGGTTGTTGAGGTTCAGGCCCACGGTGACGTTGTCGCTGGCCTTGTAATGGGCCAGCAAATCGACGGTGTGGTAGGCCGGTAATTCAAAGCTTTTGCCGGCTTCGCCGGAGCGGTCGCCGACGTAGGTAAAGGCCGCGCCGAGGTCGGAGCCGCGCAGCAAGCCGTCCTGGAATTCATACACTCCGAGCAAGCTGGCGCTGCGTTTGGCTACGCCGAGAATCCGGCTGCCAGTGGGGATGGCTTTGTCGCCTTTGGTCACTTCGGCGTCGATGTAGGCAAAGGCGCCGATCACCCGTACGGCGTCAGTCACCTGGCCGGTCAGTTGCAGGTCAAAACCCTGGCTGCGGGCCTTGCCCATGGCGCGCTGTGTGTCGGTAGCCGGGTCCAGGGCCAGGACATTTTCTTTCTCGATATGGAAGGCGGCGAGGGTGGTGCTCAGGCGGTCGTCGAACAGCTCGCTCTTGATCCCGATTTCATACCCCACGCCTTCTTCCGGCTTGAAGGATTTGCCGTCGGCGTCCAGGCCATTGTTGGGTTTGAACGAGGTGGAGGCGTTGGCGAACAGGCCCACTTCAGGCGTCAGTTGGTAGAGCAGGCCGGCGCGTTGGGTCAGGGCGTCGTGGGTCTGCCGGCTTTTGGCATGGTTGCGGCTGAAGTCGTCGGTGCGCTGCTCGAAGTGTTCGAACCGCGCGCCGATCATCCCCCGCAGGCGGTTGGTGAAGATGATCTGGTCCTGCAGGTTCAGCGCCTGGCTTTTCACCTGTTCGAAAAAGTCAGTGCCGGAGCGCTTGCCGTTCGGTTTGGGCTGGCCATAGACCGGGTCATAGATGTCGATGGCGTAATCGCCGCCGGCGATGGCGGTCACCCGTTCTTTCTTGCGGTAGTCCTCGTACTCGGTGCCGATCAGCAATTCGTGCTGCCAACTGCCGATGTCGAACCGACCGCGCAGTTCGAGCTGGGTGATGCTGTCATGCCAACCGGTGGAGCGCTCGCGGTAGCGGCGGCTGAGGGTGTGGCCATCGGCATCCAGCGCGCGGTTTTCCGAGGCGTTGCCCCACAGGCTGCCTTGTTTGTAATGGCTGGCCAGGCGCAGTTGCCAGGCATCGTTGAGGTGATGTTCGAGGCTGGCTTGCAGGCGGTTGTTGTGGTTGCGGATATCGCCGTCGTCGGGCTCGCCGAGAAAGGTCGAGCGGGAGACGCCGCTCCAGCGGTTGTTGGGCGCGACGATGCCGCGGTCGAAAGTGGAGCGGTGACGCACGAATTCACTTTCCACCAGCAGGTGTGTGTCCGGGTCCAGTTGCCAACTGATGGAGGGCGCGACGAAGACCCGCCTGGCTTCAACTTGGTCGCGGAAGCTGTGGTTGTCTTCCACCGCCAGGTTGACCCGCGATAACACGTTGCCCTCGCTGTCCAGCGGCGTGTTCACGTCCAGCGCGGTGCGATAGCGGTCCCAACTGCCGGCGCTGGTCTGCAGTGTGGTGAAGGCCTCGGGCTGCGGCTTTTTGCTGACGATATTCACCGTGCCGCCTGGGTCACCACGGCCATACAGGCTGGCGGCGGGGCCCTTGAGCACCTCGATGCGCTCGATATTCGCCGCGTCCGGCGTGCTCGGGTAACCGCGGTTGGCGCTGAAACCGTCCACGTAAAACTCTGACGTGGTGAAGCCGCGAACGCTGTATTCGTAGAGCGTCAGGCCGCCGAAGTTGTTCTGTTTGGACACGCCGCCGGCAAACTCAAGGGCACGCTCGACGTTGGTGCTGCCCAGGTCGTTGAGTACCGAAGCGGGAATCACGCTGATGGACTGTGGGATATCCCGCAAGGCGGTGTCGGTTTTTGTGGCGCTGGCGGAGCGGGTAGCGCGATAGCCCTTGACCGGGCCGGTGGCTGATTCGTACGCCTCGCTGGTGATGCGGGTGGCTTCCAGTTCAACGGGGGCGGTGTCTTCGGCGTAGGCCGGGTCCACCAGCAAACCCAGGGCGATTCCCGCCAGCCGGGCAAATCTTCGAGACGGCATGATAGAGCGTTCCAATAGCGATATTGAAACAATATAACATGACTAATGAGAATGAATTTCTTTTGAAATATTAGGTAACAGGAGCCCGCGAACGGGCTCCCGAAGCCGTTATTCCTCTTCTTTCACCGGTGCAGGCGGCGGACGCAGGCCGATTTCAGCCGACAGCTTGATTTCCTTGCCATTGCGCATCACCTGGATCGCCACCTTGTCGGTGGGTTTGATCCGCGCCACCTGGTTCATCGACTTGCGACCATCCCCGGCCGGCTCGCCGTCGATGCTGAGGATCACATCCCCCAGTTGCAGGCCGGCTTTCTGCGCCGGGCCGTCGCGGAAGATCCCGGCGACCACGATGCCAGGGCGCCCGGTCAGGCCAAACGACTCGGCCAGTTCCTTGGTCAGCGGCTGGACTTCAATCCCCAGCCAGCCACGAATCACCTGGCCATGCTCGATGATCGACTTCATCACTTCAGTGGCCAGCTTCACCGGAATCGCGAAACCGATGCCCTGGGAGCCGCCGGACTTGGAGAAGATCGCGGTGTTGATGCCGGTCAGGTTGCCGTTGGCATCCACCAGCGCGCCGCCGGAGTTGCCCGGGTTGATCGCCGCGTCGGTCTGGATGAAGTCTTCATAGCTGTTGAGGCCCAACTGGTTACGCCCGGTGGCGCTGATGATGCCCATGGTCACGGTCTGGCCGACGCCGAAGGGGTTGCCGATGGCCAGCGCCACGTCACCTACGCGCAGCCCTTCGGAGCGCCCGATGGTGATCGAGGGCAGGCCTTTCAAATCGATTTTCAGCACCGCGAGGTCGGTTTCCGGGTCGCTGCCGACCACGCGGGCCAGGGTTTCCCGGCCATCACGCAGGGCCACCACAATCTGGTCGGCGCCGGTGGTCACGTGGTTGTTGGTGAGGATGTAGCCTTCCGGGCTCATGATCACGCCGGAGCCGAGGCTGGATTCCATGCGCCGCTGCTTGGGCGAGTTGTCGCCGAAATAGCGACGAAACTGTGGGTCTTCAAACAGCGGGTGCGCCGGTTTGTTGATGACCTTTGTGGTGTACAGGTTGACCACGGCGGGGGCGGCGATCACCACCGCATCGGCGTAAGTCACCGGGCCTTGTACCACCGCGCTGGTTTGCGGTGCCTGTTGCAGGTTGACATCGAGGGTCGGCAGGCCGACCAGTTGTGGATAACGCTGAATAATCAGCATCGCGATCAGCACGCCAGCCAACAATGGCCATCCAAAAAAACGCAGTGCCTTGAGCATGAAGAAAAATCCTGACAGGTTGCAGGGGGCGGGAGAGCGCCCATAATGTCGCGCATTATACGAGGCCGTGAGCGCCTCTGAACGGGATATTTAGGAGTCTTTTATGGCCGTTGCCCTGAGCACCTTAGTCGAGGAAGCGGACCGCTACCTTAATAGTGCCAAAATCGCCGATTACTGCCCCAACGGCCTGCAGGTCGAGGGCCGACCGCAAGTGCTGCGCATCGTCAGCGGCGTGACCGCCAGCCAGGCATTGCTGGACGCGGCGGTCGAAGCCCAGGCCGACCTGGTGCTGGTGCACCACGGTTATTTCTGGAAAGGCGAAAGCCCGTGCATCACCGGCATGAAGCAGCGCCGCCTGAAAACCCTGCTCAAGCACGACATCAGCCTGCTGGCCTATCACTTGCCGCTGGACCTGCACCCTGAGGTCGGCAACAACGTGCAACTGGCCCGGCAACTGGACATCACCGTCGAAGGCCCGCTGGACCCGGACAACCTCAAGGTCGTCGGCCTGGTGGGTTCCCTGGCCGAGCCGGCGTCGCCCCGCGATTTCGCCCGCCGCGTGCAGGAAGCCATGGGCCGCGAGCCGCTGCTGATCGAAGGCAGCGAGATGATCCGCCGCGTGGGCTGGTGCACCGGTGGTGGCCAGGGCTATATCGACCAGGCGGTGCTCGCCGGGGTTGACCTGTACCTGAGCGGCGAAGCCTCGGAGCAGACCTTCCACAGCGCCCGGGAAAACGACATCAGCTTTATCGCGGCCGGGCACCACGCCACCGAGCGTTACGGCGTGCAAGCCTTGGGCGATTACCTCGCACGGCGCTTCGCCCTCGAACACCTCTTCATCGATTGCCCAAACCCGATCTAAAGAACATCACCGGACACATGTGGGAGCGGGCTTGCTCGCGAATGCGGTGCATCAGTCGCCATATGCATTGACTGACACACCGCATTCGCGAGCAAGCCCGCTCCCACATTTGATCGAGTCGAGCCAAACCCAGCGGTATATTGATATACCGTTTCGATCTAGCCAGCCCCCTCAATAGAATCAGGCGCTGTGCTAGCATGCCCCGCTCGAACACGGCCCGCTGGCCGTCCATAAGATCGTTTTTCCGTGAGTAACCATGGTCGACAAACTGACGCATCTGAAACAGCTGGAGGCGGAAAGCATCCACATCATCCGCGAGGTCGCCGCCGAGTTCGATAACCCGGTGATGCTCTACTCGATCGGTAAAGACTCCGCCGTGATGCTGCACCTGGCACGCAAGGCCTTTTTTCCGGGCAAGCTGCCGTTTCCGGTGATGCACGTCGACACCCGCTGGAAATTCCAGGAGATGTACAAGTTCCGCGACAAGATGGTCGAAGAGCTTGGTCTTGAGTTGATCACTCACGTCAACCCGGACGGTGTGGCGCAGGGCATCAATCCGTTCACCCACGGCAGCGCCAAGCACACCGACATCATGAAGACCGAGGGCCTGAAACAGGCGCTCGACAAGTATGGTTTCGACGCTGCATTCGGCGGTGCCCGTCGCGATGAAGAGAAATCCCGTGCCAAAGAGCGCGTGTACTCGTTCCGCGACAGCAAGCACCGCTGGGACCCGAAAAACCAGCGCCCGGAGCTGTGGAACGTCTACAACGGCAATGTCAACAAAGGCGAGTCGATCCGTGTGTTCCCGCTGTCCAACTGGACCGAGCTGGATATCTGGCAGTACATCTACCTGGAAGGCATCCCGATCGTCCCGCTGTACTTCGCCGCCGAACGCGAAGTGATCGAGAAGAACGGCACGTTGATCATGATCGACGACGACCGCATCCTCGAGCATCTGTCCGACGAAGACAAAGCCCGAATCGTCAAAAAGAAAGTACGTTTCCGTACCCTTGGCTGCTACCCGTTGACGGGCGCGGTGGAGTCCGAAGCCGAGACGCTGACGGACATCATTCAGGAAATGCTCCTGACGCGAACTTCCGAGCGCCAGGGCCGTGTCATCGACCACGATGGTGCAGGCTCGATGGAAGATAAAAAACGTCAAGGCTATTTCTAAGGGGCTGTCATGTCGCATCAATCTGATTTGATCAGCGAGGACATCCTCGCCTACCTGGGCCAGCACGAGCGCAAGGAAATGTTGCGCTTCCTGACCTGTGGCAACGTCGACGACGGCAAGAGCACCCTGATCGGGCGCCTGCTGCACGACTCCAAGATGATCTACGAGGATCACCTGGAAGCCATCACCCGCGATTCGAAGAAATCCGGCACCACCGGTGACGACATCGACCTGGCGTTGCTGGTCGACGGCCTGCAGGCCGAGCGTGAGCAGGGCATCACCATCGACGTTGCCTACCGCTACTTCTCCACCGCCAAGCGCAAATTCATCATCGCCGACACCCCCGGCCATGAGCAGTACACCCGCAACATGGCCACCGGTGCCTCCACCTGTGACCTGGCGATCATCCTGATCGACGCCCGCTACGGCGTGCAGACCCAGACCCGTCGCCACAGCTTCATCGCCTCGTTGCTGGGCATCAAGCACATCGTGGTGGCCGTCAACAAGATGGACATCAATGGCTTTGACCAAAGCGTATTCGAGTCGATCAAGGCTGATTACCTGAAGTTTGCCGACGGTATCGCGTTCAAGCCGAGCACCCTGGCCTTCGTGCCGATGTCGGCCCTCAAGGGCGACAACGTGGTGAACAAGAGCGAGCGTTCGCCCTGGTACACCGGGCAGTCGCTGATGGAGATCCTCGAGACCGTCGAGATCGCCAACGACCGCAACTACACCGACCTGCGTTTCCCGGTGCAGTACGTCAACCGTCCGAACCTGAACTTCCGTGGTTTTGCCGGCACCCTGGCCAGCGGCATCGTGCACAAGGGCGACGAAGTCGTGGTGCTGCCGTCGGGCAAGAGCAGCCGCGTCAAATCCATCGTCACCTTTGAAGGTGAACTGGAAAACGCAGGTCCCGGCCAGGCCGTGACCCTGACCATGGAAGACGAAATCGACATCTCCCGTGGCGACCTGCTGGTGCATGCCGACAACGTGCCGCAAGTGACCGACGCTTTCGACGCCATGCTGGTGTGGATGGCTGAAGAACCGATGCTGCCGGGCAAGAAATACGACATCAAGCGCGCCACCAGCTACGTGCCGGGTTCCATCACCAGCATTGTGCATCGCGTGGATGTGAACACCCTGGAAGAAGGCCCGGCGAGCGCCTTGCAGTTGAACGAGATCGGCCGGGTCAAGGTCAGCCTCGACACGGTCATCGCCCTGGACGGTTACGCGAGCAACCGCACCACCGGTTCGTTCATCGTCATCGACCGTTTGACCAACGGCACCGTGGCTGCGGGCATGATCATCGCGCCGCCGGTGACCCATGGCAGCGCGGCGCAGCACGGCAAACTGGCTCACGTGGCCACCGAAGAACGCGCCCAGCGCTTCGGCCAGCAACCGGCGACCGTGTTGTTCAGCGGCTTGTCGGGCGCCGGCAAAAGCACCCTGGCCTACGCGGTTGAACGCAAGCTGTTCGACATGGGCCGTGCGGTGTTTGTGCTGGACGGCCAGAACCTGCGCCACGACCTGAACAAGGGCTTGCCGCAGGACCGTGCCGGGCGTACCGAGAACTGGCGTCGTGCCGCGCACGTGGCGCGTCAGTTCAACGAAGCCGGCTTGCTGACGTTGGCGGCGTTTGTTGCCCCGGATGCTGAAGGGCGTGAACAGGCCAAGGCGCTGATCGGCGGTGATCGTTTGCTGACCGTGTACGTGCAGGCTTCGCCTTTGGTGTGTGCCGAGCGTGATCCGCAAGGTTTGTACGCGGCGGGCGGCGATAACATCCCGGGTGAGTCGTTCCCGTATGACGTACCGTTGAATGCGGACCTGGTGATCGACACCCAGGCGTTGTCGCTGGAAGACAGCGTCAAGCAAGTGCTGGACCTGCTGCGCCAGCGCGGCGCGATCTAAGCTTCAAGTGCACAAAAAAGCCCGCCATGTTGGTGGGCTTTTTTTATGGGGCCTTGGAAACAACTCGGTCAAATGTGGGAGCGGGCTTGCTCGCGAAAGCAGAGTGTCAGCCGCCACATGTATAGGCTGGCACACCGCATTCGCGAGCAAGCCCGCTCCCACATTTTGATCAGTGACTGGCGGGATAATCTGTGTGCAATTTGGCGAGCAGCACATCCTTCTCTTCCCACAACCGGTTGATCCAGCCCTGGAACGCCAACCGATACTCCCCATCTTGCTCGTAATTCTTGCCGATAAACTCGGCCGGAATCCGCACCTCTTCAAACTGCACGACAACGTCCTTCACATTCCCGCACAGCAAATCCCAATAACCGGGGCGCCCACCAGGATAGTGAATGGTCACGTTCACCAGCGACTTCAGCTGTTCACCCATGGCATCCAGCACAAAGGCAATGCCGCCGGCCTTGGGCTTGAGCAGGTAGCGAAACGGTGACTGTTGCTGTGCATGCTTGCCCGGGGTAAACCGCGTGCCTTCGGCAAAGTTGAAGATTCCCACCGGGTTGTGGCGAAACTTCGCGCAGGTCTTGCGGGTGGTTTCCAGGTCCTTGCCTTTCTTCTCCGGGTGCTTTTCCAGGTACGCCTTGGTGTAGCGCTTCATGAACGGGAAGCCCAGTGTCCACCACGCCAAGCCAATCACCGGGACCCAGATCAGCTCCTGCTTGAGGAAGAACTTCAGCGGGCGAATGCGCCGGTTGAGCACGTATTGCAGCACCATGATATCGACCCAGCTCTGGTGGTTACTGGTCACCAGATATGAGTGTTCATAGTCCAGGCCTTCCAGGCCTTTCAGGTGCCAATGGGTGCGTCGCACCAGGTTCATCCAGGCCTTGTTGTTGCTGATCCAGGCCTCGTGGGTCTGGTTCATCAGCCATTCACTGAAGCGCTTGGCAAACGGCAGCGCCTTGAACAGCGCCACGATAAACAGGAACGAGCACAGCAAAATCGTATTCAACGCCAGCAGCAGCGAGGCGATCACCCCGCGCACGGCGGCAGGTAGAAAATCCAGCATTTAGACATCCATAGGTCGGTTGGCGGCTTGAATCGCGGTCAATGCGATCGTGTACACGATGTCGTCCACCTGCGCCCCGCGGGGCAGGTCGTTCACCGGTTTGCGCAGGCCTTGCAGCATCGGCCCCAGGCTCACGCAATCGGCACTGCGCTGCACGGCCTTGTGGGTGGTGTTGCCGGTGTTCAGGTCGGGGAACACGAACACCGTGGCCTTGCCCGCCACCAGGCTGTTGGGCGCCAGTTGCCGGGCCACGGTTTCGTTGGCGGCGGCGTCGTACTGCAACGGGCCGTCGATCAGCAGCGAGCTTTGGGCTTCGTGGGCGAGCAGGGTGGCTTCGCGGACCTTCTCGACTTCTTCTCCCGTGGCCGAATCACCGCTGGAGTAACTGATCATCGCCACCCGTGGCGTGATACCGAATGCGGCGGCCGAGTCGGCGCTTTGCAGGGCGATTTCCGCCAGCTCCGCCGCGCTGGGGTGCGGGTTCATCACGCAGTCGCCGTATACCAGCACTTGCTCGGGGAACAGCATGAAAAACACCGACGAGACCAGGGTGCAGCCCGGCGCGGTCTTGATCAGTTGCAAGGCCGGGCGAATGGTATTGGCAGTGGAGTGGATGACGCCGGAGACCAGGCCGTCCACTTCATCCAGGGCGAGCATCATGGTGGCGATCACCACGGTGTCTTCCAGTTGCTGCTCGGCCATCGGCGCGTTGAGGCTTTTGGTTTTGCGCAGGGCCACCATCGGTTCCACGTAGCGCTGGCGAATCAGGTCGGGGTCGAGAATCTCCAGGCCTTCGGGCAGCTCGATGCCATGGGCGCGGGCTACGGCTTCCACGTCGGCCGGCTTGGCCAACAGTACGCAACGGGCGATCCCGCGTGCCTGGCAGATGGCGGCGGCCTGCACGGTCAGCGGCTCGCTGCCTTCGGGCAACACGATGCGCTTGTTGGCCGCCTGGGCGCGCTGGATCAGTTGATAACGGAACACCGCCGGCGACAGGCGCATCTCCCGCGGCGTGCCGCAGCGTTGGTGCAGCCAGCGGGCGTCGAGGTGGCTGGCGACGAAGTCGGTGATGATCTCCGCACGTTCGCGGTCATCAATCGGGATTTCCTTGTTCAGGCTGTTGAGCTGGTTGGCGGTGTCATACGAGCCGGTGCTCACCGACAACACCGGCAGCCCGGCCTGGAACGCGCCACGGCACAGGTCCATGATCCGTGGGTCGGGCAGGGTGTCGCTGGTCAGCAACAGGCCGGCCAGCGGCACGCCATTGATGGCGGCCAGGCTGACGGCGAGGATGATGTCGTCGCGGTCGCCGGGGGTCACCACCAATACGCCGGGCTTGAGCAGCTCCACGGTGTTGCGCATGGTACGGGCGCAGATGATGATCTTGGTCATGCGCCGGGTTTCGTAATCACCGGCATTGAGGATCTGCGCGCCCATCAGGTCGGCCACGTCGCGGGTGCGTGGGGCGTTGAGTTCCGGTTGGTAGGGGATGCAGCCCAACAGGCGGAAATCGCCGCTGCGCAACAAAGGCGAATGCTCTTTGAGCCGCGCCGAGAAGGCTTCCATGCTTTCGTCGGTGCGCACCTTGTTGAGGATCACACCCAGCACTTTTGGGTCTTTCGGGCCGCCGAACAGCTGGGCCTGCAATTCCACGCGGCCGGAGAGTTCGGTCAGCACTTCGTTTTCCGGAGCCGAGACCAGGATCACCTCGGCGTCCAGGCTCTTGGCCAGGTGCAGGTTGACCCGGGCCGCATAGCTGGCACTGCGGGTCGGCACCATGCCTTCGACGATCAGCACGTCCTTGCCCACGGCGGCTTGCTGGTAAAGGGTGATGATTTCTTCCAGCAGCTCGTCGAGCTGGCCGTCGCCGAGCATCCGTTCGACATGGGCCAGGCCTAGAGGCTGGGGCGGTTTCAGGCCGTGGGTGCGGGCCACCAGCTCGGTGGAGCGCTCGGGGCCGGTGTCGCCGGGGTGCGGCTGGGCAATCGGTTTGAAGAAGCCGACTTTCAGCCCGGCCCGTTCAAGGGTGCGCACCAGCCCAAGGCTGATGGAGGTCAGACCCACACCAAAATCGGTGGGCGCGATAAAAAAAGTCTGCATGCGAATTCTCTGGAGGTGCATGGCTTCGGTGGCGGCCTATGGCTGGCTGCCTACCGGGAATCAGGTGCCAAGGTTATCTTTATCTGAGCCTTGCGCACACCAGCCGCACGTAAAGGGCTTGTCTATTTTTTCAAGGCGTTGCGCCGGGTCCGTGACCCAGGCCCGGGATTGCCAGGGTGGCTGGTGGCGCAGGTGCTGGGTGTGGCCGCAGGAAAGCTCGACGACCCAGTGCCGGTCTTCGTCCTGGTGAAATCCGACGACCGTCGGGTCAGTTGTTCGACCCCGTCCGTCCGGGTTGTGTTCGCTTTCGGGCAAATCCTTGTTTAGACTTGTCCGTTCTTCATTCTTCTGCAAAAGGTCTCGCCCCATGCCGATCGCCGCCAATAAGGCTGTCTCCATTGACTATACCCTGACCAACGACGCTGGTGAGGTCATCGACAGTTCTGCCGGCGGCGCGCCGCTGGTCTACCTGCAAGGTGCAGGTAACATCATCCCGGGCCTGGAAAAGGCCCTGGAAGGCAAAGAGGTCGGTGACGAACTGACCGTTGCCGTAGAACCTGAAGATGCCTACGGCGAATACGCTGCCGAACTGGTCAGCACCCTGAGCCGCAGCATGTTCGAAGGTGTCGACGAGCTGGAAGTGGGCATGCAGTTCCACGCTTCCGCTCCGGACGGCCAGATGCAGATCGTCACCATCCGTGACCTGGACGGCGACGACGTGACCGTCGACGGCAACCACCCGCTGGCTGGCCAGCGCCTGAACTTCCAGGTGAAGATCGTCGCTATCCGTGACGCTTCCCAGGAAGAAGTGGCCCACGGCCACGTGCACGGCGAAGGTGGTCACCACCATTAATTGACTGAGCGACGCTCTGTCAGTTGGAAAAAGGCGCCTTCGGGCGCCTTTTTCATTTGGCGGCTATTCTTGCCGACTTGGCGGCTGTAATCTCGAATGGCCGTTAAGAAGAACATGGGATATCTGGAGTTCGTCATGAGTGCTTTCCACGACCTTAAACTCAAAGCCCTGGATGGTCAGGAGCTGCCTCTGGCGCCCTTCAAGGGGCAAGTCGTGCTGGTGGTCAACGTCGCCTCCAAATGTGGGTTGACCCCACAGTACGCCGCGCTGGAAAACCTCTATCAGCAATACAAAGACCAGGGTTTCACCGTGCTAGGGCTGCCGTGCAATCAATTTGCCGGGCAGGAACCGGGTACTGAAGAAGAAATCCAGGAATTCTGCAGCCTCAACTACGGCGTGACCTTTCCCCTGGGCAGCAAGCTTGAGGTGAATGGCCACGATCGCCACCAGCTGTATCGATTGCTGGCGGGCGAGGGCGCCGAATTTCCCGGGGACATCACCTGGAACTTCGAGAAGTTCCTGTTGGGCAAGGACGGCCGGGTGCTGGCGCGTTTCTCGCCGCGTACACCGCCGGATGACCCCTCCATTATTCAGGCGATCGAAAAAGCATTGAGCTGATACTTTCAGCATTATCGAGTGAGTTTCTGTGGCAAGGGAGCTTCCTGTGGCAGGGAGTCTCCTATGGCAAGGGAGCTTGCTGTGGCGAGGGAGCTTGCTCCCGCTGGGCTGCGAAGCAGCCCCATGCCCTCCCGCTTTTACCCCTTAATCACCCCAATCAATAGTGCTATCCAACACGCTGCACACTCCATATTATCCACATCATAAATTCCTTTCCGATGGAGTGCTCCCATGCCTGTCCAAGCTTTGTTCAAACCGTTCCAGCTCGGTGCACTGCAACTGCCGAGCCGCGTGGTCATGGCGCCGATGACCCGTTCCTTTTCTCCGGGTGGCGTGCCCAACTCCAAAGTGATCGAGTACTACCGCCGCCGCGCCGCCGCCGGTGTCGGCCTGATCATCACCGAAGGCACCGTGGTCGGCCACCCGGCTTCCAACGGCTACCCGAACGTCCCGCATTTCTATGGTGAAGCCGCCCTGGCCGGCTGGAAGAAAGTAGTCGACGCGGTACATGCCGAAGGCGGCAAGATCGTTCCGCAACTGTGGCATGTGGGCAGCGTTCGGCGCATCGGCACCGAGCCGGATGCCAGCGTCCCGGCTTACGGCCCCACCGAAAAACTCAAGGACGGCAACGTCGTCGTCCACGGCATGACCGTGCAAGACATCAAGGACGTGATCGCCGCGTTCGCCCAGGCTGCCAAGGATGCCCAGAGCATCGGCATGGACGGCGTTGAAATCCACGGCGCCCATGGCTACCTGGTGGACCAGTTCTTCTGGGAAGGCACCAACCAGCGCACCGACGAATACGGCGGCAGCCTGGCCAACCGTTCGCGTTTCGCCATCGAATTGATCCAGGCCGTCCGCGCCGCCGTGGGGCCGGACTTCCCGATCATCCTGCGTTTCTCCCAGTGGAAGCAGCAGGACTACACCGCGCGCCTGGTGCAAACCCCGGAAGCCTTGGGTGAATTCCTCAAGCCGCTGTCTGACGCCGGCGTGGATATTTTCCACTGCTCCACCCGCCGTTTCTGGGAGCCGGAATTCGAAGGCTCCGAGCTGAACCTGGCCGGCTGGACCCGCAAGCTCACCGGCAAGCCGACCATCACCGTGGGCAGCGTCGGCCTGGATGGCGAGTTCCTGCAGTTCATGGTCAACACCGACAAAGTGGCGCAACCCGCCAGCCTGGAAAAACTGCTGGAGCGCCTGAACAACGACGAGTTCGACCTGGTCGCTGTGGGCCGTGCGCTGCTGGTGGATCCGGATTGGGCACTGAAGGTTCGCGAAGGCCGTGAAGGCGACATCCTGCCGTTCAGTCGTGAGGCGTTGACGACGTTGGTGTAAGGGGCGACAGGGCGGGCACCGGTTGCTCGTCCTCGCACACCCCGCGTAATTGGCGCTCAAACTGCTCGATAATCGCCGGCCAACCCTGACGGCTGGCGTGTTGCCGGGCATTGAGCCGCACCCGGCGCAAGCTCTCGCGCTCTTCCAGCAGCCAATTGGCCGCATCGCAAAACGCTTCTTCATCCCCCGGCATCGCCAGCACGCCGCTGTAGCCATGGCGAATGTGCTGGGTTGCGGCCGCCTGGTCGTATGCCACCACGCCCAACCCTGAAGCCATGGCCTCCAGCACCACGTTGCCGAAGGTTTCGGTCAGGCTGGGAAACAGGAACACATCCCCGGACGCGTAATGCCGGGCCAGTTCTTCACCGCGCAAGGTGCCGCAGAAAATCGCCTCCGGCAGTTCCTTTTCCAGCATCGCCCGTTGCGGGCCATCGCCGACGATGATCAGTTTCATCTGGCGCAGTGGATAAGTGTCCTGCAGCGTCTCGAAACAGCGCTTGAGTAACCCGAGGTTTTTTTCCTGGGCCAGGCGGCCGACATGCAGCACGGCAGTTTGCTCACTGGTCAGTGCCCAACTTTCACGCAACGCATTGTCGCGTTTGGCCGGGTGAAACAGCTGGCTGTCGACACCGCGCGCGAGCATGCCCAGGCGCTCGAAATGGCGCCGCTCCAGCTCCAGTCGCTGGCTGGCGCTGGGCACCAGGGTCAGGGTCGAGCGGTTATGGAACCAGCGCAGATAGTGGGTCAGCACCCGGCTCAGCATGCCCAGGCCGTACTGGTTGGAATACTGCTGGAAGTTGGTGTGAAAGCCACTCACCACGCTGATCCCCAGGCGCCGCGCCGCCCGCAACGCCGACAAACCCAGCGGCCCTTCCGTGGCGATATACAACACATCCGGGCGCTGGCGGCTCCAGCGCCGCAACAGCTTGTGCATCGACGACTGGCCCCATTGCAGCCCCGGATAACCCGGCAACGGCCAGCCGCGGCAAAGCATCAGGCCATCGTCGCTGGGCCGGCTCTGGTCGCTGCCCTGTCGTGGGCGAACCAGTTCGACTTGATGCCCGCGCGCGCGCAAACCGTCACACAGGCGGCCAAGGGTATTGGCCACCCCGTTGATCTCTGGCGGGAAGGTTTCGGTGATCAGGGTGATGTGGAGCGAAGCTGTCGTCATGACCCACAGTGTCGGCGTGGGCCATGTCGTCATTGTGTCTTTTGGATGATGGATTTGTGACGGCTCAGGCCTTTTTAATGGCCATGGCCTCTGCGCCCTGCTCACGCACCCAGAACAACGTCGCCCCGGCCACCGCTGCCGGCATCATCAGCAGGTTGACCACTGGCACCAGCAGCACCAGGTAGACGATGCCGCCAAAACTCATGCTCTGCCAGCGCTTCTGGCGCAGCCAGGCGAGCATTTCGTTCCAGCCCAGCTTGTGGTTGTCCGCCGGGTAGTCGATGTACTGGATCGCCATCATCCACACACCAAACAGCAGCCACAGCGGCGCCGCCACCAGGTTGACCACCGGGATGAACGACAGGATAAACAGGCCGATGGCCCGGGGCAGGAAGTAACCCAGTTTGCGCATTTCCCGGGCCAGGGTGCGCGGGACCATGGCCGCCAGTTCGCCCCAGCTGAACGCCGGGAAATCATCGGTGCCGCGCACCACCACTTCGACCTTTTCCGACAGAAAGCCGTTGAACGGCGCGGCGATGATGTTGGCAAGCATGGTGAAGGTGAAAAACACCATCAGCACCACCAGCACCACGAACAAAGGCCACAACAGGTAATTGAGGAAGCTCAGCCAGCTCGGCAGGGTCGGCATCAGCGTGTCGACCCACAGGCTGAACTGATGGCCGGCGAAGTAGATCAATCCGACGAACAGGATCAGGTTGATTGCCAGCGGCAGCAGCACAAACAGCCGCAGGCCGGGGCTGAGTACCAGTTTGAGACCTTCGCGCAGGTACTGTGGGCCTGAAAGAACGGGGGCGGGCATGGATAACTCCGGGCAATAGGGGCGAACGCGCCGACCTTACCGGCTTTGGGAGTACCGGGAAAGCACGGCCCGCATCGCGACATTAACGGTAACAAAGGTGTCGATTAATAGAGGGCATGGGATAGAGACCACCTATGAGCTGGATTGTTAATCCGTATTTCCTTAATCTTGCCTCCCTCTATACGCTGCACCCATTATTTTCAGGATCTGCGAGTTCAAGCCTTCCCCAAGTGCTTCGCGGTCCTTTTTTATTCCAGCCGTTCTGTAGTCCGGGCGGTCGATAGGAGTGAGTCATGTCTGATACCCGTCATTCGCGAGTGATTATTCTCGGTTCCGGCCCTGCCGGTTACAGCGCTGCCGTCTATGCTGCCCGGGCCAACCTCAAGCCGTTGCTGATCACCGGCATGCAAGCGGGCGGTCAGTTGACCACCACCACTGAAGTCGACAACTGGCCGGGCGACGTCCACGGCCTGACCGGCCCGGTGCTGATGGAGCGCATGAAAGAGCACGCCGAGCGTTTCGAAACCGAGATCGTGTTTGATCACATCAACAAGGTCGACTTCTCCAAGAAGCCTTACAGCCTGACCGGCGACAGCGGGGTGTACACCTGTGACGCGCTGATCATCGCCACCGGCGCCAGCGCTCGTTACCTGGGCCTGCCGTCGGAAGAAGCGTTCATGGGCAAGGGCGTTTCCGCCTGCGCAACCTGCGACGGTTTCTTCTACCGCAACAAGCCAGTGGCTGTGGTCGGTGGCGGCAACACCGCGGTGGAAGAAGCGCTGTACCTGGCCAACATCGCCAGCACCGTGACCCTGGTTCACCGTCGCGAGACCTTCCGCGCCGAGAAGATCCTGATCGACAAGCTGCATGCCCGCGTGGCCGAAGGCAAGATCATCCTCAAGCTCAACGCCACCCTGGATGAAGTCCTGGGCGACAACATGGGCGTGACCGGTGCTCGCCTGAAGAACAACGACGGCAGCTTCGACGAGCTGAAAGTCGACGGCGTGTTCATCGCCATCGGCCACACTCCGAACACCTCGTTGTTCGAAGGCGTGCTGGATGCCAAAGACGGTTACCTGATCGTGCAGGGCGGCCGTGAAGGCAATGCGACTGCCACCAACATCGAAGGTATCTTCGCTGCCGGTGACGTGGCCGACCACGTGTACCGCCAGGCGATCACCTCCGCCGGCGCCGGTTGCATGGCGGCCCTGGATGCCGAGCGTTACCTCGACGGTTTGAAGGACGCTTCGTTCTAAACCGTAGAAACAAAAAAACCGGCTGCGAGGCCGGTTTTTTTATGCACGGGATTTGATGATCACCGCAGTCCAAATGTGGGAGCGGGCTTGCTCGCGAAAGCGGTGTGTCAGTCACCCGATGTATTGACTGACACTCTGCTTTCGCGAGCAAGCCCGCTCCCACATTTTGATCTATGTCTGACTCAGGATTTGCGGGTCAGTGGCTGTGCGGCAAACTTCACACCCGCCAACCCATGCTCGATCAGCGCACGAATGTTGCCATGGTCACTGCCTTCAGGCGTGGCCAGCACCGAACGGTAATGCTCGCCAAACGCCAACAGCGCTTCCTGGTCGCTCAAGCCTTCCAGCAGCGCCAGGCCCAGGGTCTTGCACGAACCTTCGTTCTGCCCGGCGGCGTTTTCCACGCTGCCATTGGTGAACGCTTGTGGCTGGTAGTCGTAACCCGCAGCTACAAAGGCCAGGGTATCGGCAAAAACATGTTCGCCACTGTTGAGGCTGGCGCGCAGGGTGTTCAGGTCAGTCATGGGTTTTTCCTTTGGCGAATGCCGCTTGCTGTTCGGCACTGGCTTCTTGCTGATATTGGGCTTTCCACTCGGCGTACGGCATGCCGTACACCACTTCACGGGCGTCATCGAGGCTCAGCTCGATCTGGCGCTCGTCGGCCTCGGCCTTGTACCACTTGGACAAGCAGTTGCGGCAGAAGCCCGAGAGGTTCATCAGGTCGATGTTCTGCACATCCTTGCGGCTGTCCAGGTGGGCCACCAGCCGGCGGAAGGCGGCGGCTTCGAGTTCGAGGCGTTGTTGATCGTTCATGATGCTCACTGCAAAGGTAAGGGTTAGCGACTGGCCGCCAGGGTGATCGACACCGATTCGGCAAAACGCAACGCATGGGGTTTGTCGACTTCGACTTCGGCGTACAGCACCGATGTATTGCTCATCACCAGGTCGAGGATCTCCTGGGTCAGGCGCTCCAGCAGGGCAAAGCGGTTGCCTTCCACATGGGCGATGATCGCCTTGGTGATGGTGCGGTAGTTCAGCGCGTGGTCGATGTCGTTGTCGCGCACGGCTTCCTGGGCGGCATACAGGATGGTCAGGTTGATCAACACATCCTGCTTGTTGAGGATTTCATCCTCGTTGATCCCGATAAACGTGCGCAGGCACAGGTCCTTGACCCGGATGCGCGCCATGCCTGGCTGAAGTTGTGGCATTGCTACTTGCTCCGTCCAATCAGTTGCAGGAACTCCATGCGCGTGGTGTTCGACTCGCGGAAGGCGCCGAGCATCACCGAGGTGTTCATGGTTGAATTCTGTTTTTCGACACCGCGCATCATCATGCACATGTGCCTGGCTTCGATCACCACCGCCACGCCGGCGGCCTGGGTCACCGTCTGGATGGCGTCGGCGATTTCCCGCGTGAGGTTTTCCTGGATCTGCAGGCGCCGGGCGAACATGTCGACGATACGCGCCAGCTTCGACAGGCCGAGCACCTTGCCGGTCGGAATATAGGCCACATGGGCCTTGCCGATAAAGGGCAGCAGATGATGCTCGCACAGCGAATACAGCTCGATGTCCTTGAGGATCACCATCTCGTCGTTGTCGGAGGAAAACAGCGCACCGTTGACGATTTCTTCCAGGTTCTGCTCGTAGCCGTGACACAGGTACTGCATGGCCTTGGCGGCACGCTTTGGCGTGTCGAGCAAACCCTCGCGCTCGGGGTCTTCACCCAGGCCCTTGAGGATCTCGCGGTAGTGGTGGGGCAGGGACAAAGTCATACAACATCCTCGCAAACGGCTTACTTGATATGCCGCCCGCCGTTGACGGTCAGGGTGGTACCGGTGACATACGGGTTATCCAGCAGGTAGCGCACGCTCTGGTAAATCACCTCGGGGCCGGGCTCGATGCCCAGTGCCGCCTTGGCCAGGACCTTGGCGCGGTAAGCCGCGTCGTCGCCCTCGTTGAACATCACCATTGCCGGGGCAATGCCGTTCACCTTGATATCCGGTGCAAGCTGCGCGGCAAACGACAAGGTCAGGCTGTCGAGCCCGGCCTTGGTGGCGCAGTAGGCAATGTGCTGGCGGCTGCCCTTGCGGGTCACGTCATCGCTGATGTGCACGATATCCGCAGGCGTGGAGCGTTGCAGCAGGTAAGCACAATGCAGGTTGATCAGGTACGGCGCAAGCATGTGCACGCTGAACATGTCGGTAAAGGCGCGGCTCTCGTCGCCGGGCGCTTCCGCTTCCCAGGCCGAGGCATTATGAATGATCGCCCGCAGGCTTTGGGTGTGCGTCTTCAGTTCGTCGATGAAGGCGAGAATACCGGTCTCATTGGAGAAGTCGGCAAACACACCGATCGCACCGCGTTCGCGCAAGGCTTGCACGCCGGGACGTTCGCTGCGGTAGCTGAAAATCACTGGCTGCCCTTCGTCCAGCAGGCGCTGGGCGCAATGCAGGCCGACGCGCTGGCCGGCACCGGTGATCAGGATCGGGGCGGGTGTTGAAGACATGGGAGGCTCGAATCGCTGGCAGGCTAAAACTATACCAGCGAGCGGCCTCCCTTGTACTCAAGCAGCGGCTTCGGTGGCCTTTATCCGGGCTGGCGCCGGATGCAGCCAACCGGCCAGCAGGTGGGTCGACAACGGGATAAAGAAGTAAACCATCAATGGCGTGAGCGCGAGGGTGCTGACCAGCACACGGCTCAGCAACCCCAACTCGCTGAGCAGCGGCTCAAGGCCGAAGTTGAACAGCAGCGACACCGGGAAAAATGCCAGCCAGATGGCCACGGCCTGCTTCCAGCGCGGCGGACGTGCGGCGGCGGCGCCAAACCAGCCGTCGATACCGCGTACGCGATGCTCCGACGGCGCAGCAAACAGCTCACTGCCACGCCCGAGCCATGCACCACGGGAGGCGGAAAACTCCCACGCATGCAGGGTTTTTTCGTCGGCGAAGCGGAAAATAATCTGGAACTCGTCATCGTTGGGCGGCGGTGCAAGCACGCCTGAACCCAGGTAACCGGGGAAGTCCGTGGCCAATTGCTCGCCTTCGCGCAGCCAGGCCATCAACTCTTCATAGCGGCCCTTGGCCACGCGGCGCGCAACCATCAGGGTGACGGGGGAGGTAGACATTGTGTATCTCCATAAGGATCAGGTGCACTGGGCCGGGTAGGCGGCGCACGAACGAAGCTGCGGGGTAAGCAGCCACGTTGAAAAAACAGGCAAGGATTATTCCTGTTTTGCAGAAATACACCAGCGACATTGGTCGGCTTGTCGAAGACCTTGAATCGGACAGCTGTATGGGCGTTAAATGGGATCCAAGTTCCTGACAGTATATTGATGCCCTGATGTCTGTAATGACTGCTCCACGTCCCGAAATGGCCCTTGGCAACCCTGCCGATTCCGATGAGCTGTTTCCGATTCGCGAAGTCGCGAGATTGACAGGCATCAACCCTGTCACCTTGCGTGCCTGGGAACGGCGTTACGGGCTGATCCACCCGGTTCGCACCGAAAGTGGGCACCGCCTGTATTCGCGCACCGATATCGAGACCGTTCATCGCATTCTTGACTGGATCGAGCGTGGCGTGGCCGTGAGCAAGGTCGGCAAGATCCTCGCGCGCGACGATCATCAAGTCGAAGCGGCGGCTGCTTCGCCGGCAGGTGCAGAGCATGAATGGGCCCAATGGCAGGCGCAGTTGCGAACGGCCGTCGGTGCCTTCGACGACCGGCAACTGGACCGGTTGTATGGCCAGATTTTCGCTGCCTACCCGGTCGCGGTGGTGTTCCAGGACATCCTGATGCCCCTCTGGCAGCAACTGTTGCGACATCAGGGGTTGTTTGGACAAACCAGTGAATGGCTGTTTTTTGATGGATTTCTGCGCAGCCGAACCTGGAAACGCCTGCAGATAGGCTGTGCCTCAGCGGCGCCACGGGTATTGCTGGCGGCCATTGCGGGGGAGTGCCGAGAGCTGGAGTTGTTGGTCGCAGGCCTGTTGATGAGCGGTGACGAGTTGGCGGTCAAGGTTCTGGCTGTGGGCCAGCCGATGGATGAATTGACCCTTGTCTGTGAAAAAACCAGGCCACAAGCCCTTGTGGTGTTCTCCAATCACTCGCCGGCCAATGGCTTGCCTCGGCGCCTTGAACGGTTGGCCCTGACCCTGGATTGCCCACTGTTGCTGGCCGGCGATGCGGCGGAGTTGGCGCAGGAACAACTGGCGGGTTCATCCGTCGGCTGCCTGGGTAACGAAGGGCGATTGATGCAGCGCCGCTTGCAGCAGTTTCTGCGCGGTAACCTGGATACCTGACTTCAGGCGTGGACTTCGGGGTGAAACAGGCGATGTTGCTGCAGGATAAACTGGCGCAGGCGCTCGGTCTCATCCACATCGTTCTGGCTCAGGCGGTAGGCGAACAATCCTCGGGCAGTTTCCCGTTCCAGCGTGCCCCGCACCGAAATGCGCTCGTACCCGGACGGACTGAACCACAGCGAAAAGGTTCTTGGCGCCTTGATCCGCCCGCGAATTTCCACCAGCAATCCCTTGAATGACACTTCATGCACCCACAGCGCACCGGGCTGGCCCTTGATGTTTTCCAGGGGTACCGGCTCTTCGAGCGCCAGGCGCCACGGGCGGATCATCGGCCCGTCTTCGAAAATACTCGGTACACCCAGCCGCAGATGCACGGCATGAAACTCGTCTTCCACCAATTGCAGCGGAAACGTCATTTGCTGGTTGTCGAATTGGGCCTGGAGGGTGACATGGTCATGGGCGGCCAGGCGGGTGAGCAGATCACGAATCTGCGCACCGCCATTGACCGTCAGGCTCGACGACGCGTCCCGCACATTGAGTTGCGGGTTATGGTGCATGGTCTGAATAAAATCCAGCTCGTCCTGCGTCAAAAGCGCGTCGCGTTGCATTGATCTTGCTCAAGAAAAAGGTATTAAAACGCCATTATCTCTTTAAAGACCGCGTTTTCTAGTTTTTGTTAGATCCGCTCGTCGCCTTGAGTGCCGCAAGCTCCGCCTTGAGGTCAGCCAACTGGGCTTCCAGTTGTGCGACACGCTGCTGGGCCTTGACCTGAACGGTCACATCCTTCTGCACACCGACAAAGTAGGTCTGCTTGTCGGCCGGGTTGTAAACCGTCGATAACGACAGCTCGTTCCAGAAATGCGTGCCGTCCTTGCGGTAATTGCGCAGGATTTCCCGGCAGGCGCCGCCACTCTCCAGGGCTTCGCGAATCGCCATCAGCCCCGGCTGGTCACGATCGCCCGATTGCAGGAAGCGGCAGTCCTGATAGAGGATTTCGTCGAGGGTGTAGCCAGTCATGCGCTCGAAGGCCGGGTTCACATAAATCAGTGGCTTGTCCTTGCCTTCGCGCTCGGCGATAACGATGCCGTCGTTGGAAGCGTTGATCACCAGTTGCATCAGCTTGGCGTTAATCATTGAGCGGTCCATGGCTTGTAGTTGGAGTTTGCAGTTTAAGACATGCCGGCAGCCTGTCCATGGGCCCCAGCTGTTAATATCCCAGGCTTTTAGTCAGCTACAGGATCAGATTGATGAAAGTCGCCATCCTTTCCGGCTCGGTGTACGGCACGGCTGAAGAAGTCGCCCGTCATGCTGCAAGCATCCTCAACGCTGCCGGCTTCGACGCCTGGCACAACCCGCGGGCAACCCTCGCCGACGTACAGGGCTTTGCTCCGGAAGCCTTCCTGGCCGTGACGTCCACCACTGGCATGGGCGAACTGCCCGACAACCTGCAGCCGCTTTACTCGACCATTCGCGACCAACTGCCGGCCGCCTGGCGAGGCTTGCCCGGCGCGGTGATCGGCCTGGGCGACGCCAGCTATGGCGACACGTTCTGCGGCGGCGGCGAGCAAATGCGCGAGCTGTTTGCCGAGTTGGGCGTGCACGAAGTGCTGCCGATGCTGCGCCTGGACGCCAGCGAAAGCGTGACCCCGGAAGCCGACGCCGAGCCGTGGCTGGCCGAGTTGGTCACTGCACTGCGCGGTTGACCGGGAACTCGCGCAATAACGCCAGCCAGGCCTGGGCGGCTTTCGACAGGTAGGCACCCTCACGCCAGATAAAGGCAATGTCCCAGCGCAGGTAGTCCGGCGCCTTGAGCGTCAGGCGCACCACGCCGGGCCTTATCAGGCCCCGGGCTACTACGCTGGGCAGCAGCACCACGCCTTGGCCGGCGGCCACCAATGCGGCGAGAAAATCCGCCTGGCCACTGCGCCCGCTTTCCTTCGGGGTGAAGCCCAATTGCTGACAGGCCTGTAGCA
This sequence comes from Pseudomonas sp. B6001, assembly GCF_013386015.1. Taxonomy (NCBI): domain Bacteria; kingdom Pseudomonadati; phylum Pseudomonadota; class Gammaproteobacteria; order Pseudomonadales; family Pseudomonadaceae; genus Pseudomonas; species Pseudomonas sp. B6001. The sequence continues at coordinate 3,651 of NZ_JACAOX010000019.1, read as the reverse complement.
GGCGGTCGTTCAACACAAAACTGCGCTGATACATCAGGAACGGCGTGTCAGCCAACTCCTCCAGGCGGATCTGCGCGTTATCGGCCAATGGATGGTCCATCGGCAGCAGGGCATCCAGCGGTTCATCGCAGAATGCCTGCCAGGCGAATGCCGGGTCGCTGGGCATCAGGCTGCCGCCCACTTCCAGCTCTCCGCTCAAGATCGCCTGCTCGATATTGCGGCTGCCGCCTTCCAGCAACTGGATGGTGACGTTCGGATAACGCCGGCGGTATTCGGCAAACAGCCCGGCGAACAACGTGTCGCCGCCCAACTGCGGCAGGCCCATGCGCAACTCGCCACGGGTCAACTGATTCAAGTCATCCAGCTCACTGAGCAACTCGGTTTGCTGGCGCAGCATGGCCTCCGCCCGCTGCAGCACCACTTGTCCGGCAGCCGTCAGGCGAATCTGCGAACCCAGGCGATCCAGCAGCGGCGTGCCCAGGCTTTGTTCCAATTGCGCCACCTGCTTGCTGACGGCGGACTGGCTGATGTGCAGGGTTTTCCCGGCCTGGGTAAAGCCGCCGCGGTGGATCACTTCGACAAAGCTGCGCAGCTGTTTAAATTCCATTCGCCTGATTCCAGTTTGGAATAGATTGCAGTCTAACAATTCGCTGTGGGGATGCCAGGCGCCTCTTTAAAATGGGTGCCCTGGGAGGACCCAAAGCTCATGAAACGTTTCACCTTCAAATTCGTTGGTCGGTTGCTGGCTGAACTGATCATCCTGCTGGCCATTTACTTTCTGGGCTGCCAACTGGCGGCCTGGCTGAGCTGGCCTATTCCCGGTGGCGTAGTCGGCTTGGGCCTGTTGCTGCTGACCTTCGCCACTGGCCTGGTCAAGCCGGCGGCCCTGCAATTGGGCGCCGGTGTGTTGATGGCGGAGATGCTGCTGTTCTTCATTCCTGCGTTGATGAGCCTCTTGGACTACGGCGGCCTGGTAAAGCACGACGGCTGGCGGATCATGTTGGTCATCGGCTTCAGCACCTTGTCGGTGATGCTGGTGACTGCGTTTACCGTGGAATTCGTCTGCCGCTGGAAGCTGCGCCATGAAGCTTGAGCTGATGCCGATGTTCTGGCTGGCGCTGACCCTCGGTGCCTACGGCTTCAGCCGCTGGATCTACCGGCGCACCGGGCGCTACCTACTGTCGCCGCTGATCCTGGTGCCGGCGCTGCTGCTGGCGGTGGCCGTGCCGATGAAAACCGCCTATGCCGAATACGCCACCGACACCCACTGGCTGATGCTGGTGCTGGGCCCGGTGACCGTGGCGTTCGCGATTCCGATCTGGCAACAGCGCCAATTGCTGATGCGCCACTGGTCAGCGTTATTGCTGGGGATGGTCGCGGGCAGCGCGGCGTCCATCGCCACTTCGTATGGCCTGGCCAAGGCCCTCGCTCTCGACAGCTCGGTGACGATGTCGTTGGTGCCCCGTTCGATCACCACCCCGTTCGCGATGCCGGTGTCTTCCGACCTGGGCGGCGTGCCGGAACTGACGGCGGTGTTCGTGATGTTCACCGGGGTGTTTGGCGCCATGCTCGGCGGCGTACTGCTCAAGTGGTTACCGTTGCGCACGCCATTGGCCCGTGGCGCATTGTTTGGCGTGGGCGCTCATGGCGCGGGTGTCAGCCGGGCTCATGAGGTGGGCGGTGAGGAAGGCTCCGTGGCAGGCCTGGTAATGGTGCTGACCGGCTTGCTCAACCTGTTCGCCGCGCCTTTATTGGCGTCGCTTCTCTGACACGCGCAGAACAAAATCGAACTATCCTCAGGACTGACCCGTTCGGTCATCAAGCTGGCTGCCAATGCAACTACGGCGGCCTCGAGGTCTGACTAGACTGCCTCTTCACTCAAAAAAACAATAATAAGCGCGCCAAGGAGGTCATTGCCGTGAGCCTAGCCACTGTTCAATCGACACACAGTGTAAAAGACCAGGTCAGCGCGGCCGAATGGCAGGCCCGCGTCGACCTCGCCGCGTGCTATCGCCTGGTGGCGATGCATGGTTGGGACGACCTGATTTTCACCCACATCTCGGCCAAGGTGCCGGGCACCGAAGACTTCCTGATCAACCCTTATGGGCTGATGTTCCACGAGATCACCGCGTCGAGCCTGGTGAAGGTCGACCAGGCCGGCAACAAACTGATGGACAGTCCCTACGAGGTCAACCCGGCGGGCTACACCATCCACAGTGCGGTGCACGAAGTACGGCACGATGTGGTCTGCGTGCTGCACACCCACACCGCTTCCGGCATTGCCGTCTCCGCGCAGAAGCAGGGCGTGCTGCCCATCAGCCAGCAATCACTGTTTGTGTTGTCCAGCCTGGCCTATCACGCCTACGAAGGTGTGGCGCTGAACCACGAGGAAAAGGCCCGCTTACAGGCCGACCTTGGCGAAAACAATTTCCTGATGCTGCACAACCACGGTTTGCTGACTTGTGGTGGGAGCATCGCCGATACGTTCCTGATGATGTTCATCTTCCAGCGCACCTGCGATATCCAGGTGATGGCGCAGAACGGTGGCGCTGAACTGATCAGCATTGCGCCGCAGATATTGGCCGGTGCCCGGGCGATGATCGCCGGGGTCACCAAAAGCGCTCAGGGCATGGGCGGCGCGCTGGCGTGGCCGGCGTTGCTGCGCAAACTCGATGCACTCGACCCCGGGTATAAAAGCTGATGCCACTCGCCGAGATCCCGCTGCGCATCTGGCGCCAGCGTGCCCAGAGCTTTGAGTTTCGCGGCCGCACCATTCGGTACTGGGTGGCGGGGCAGGGCGAGCCGTTGCTGCTGATCCATGGTTTTCCCACGGCCAGTTGGGATTGGCATTACCTCTGGCAGCCGTTGGCCCAGCGCTATCAAGTGATTGCCTGCGACATGCTGGGGTTTGGCGATTCGGCCAAGCCGCTGGACCACACCTATTGCCTGCTGGAGCAGGCGGACTTGCAACAGGCGTTGCTGGAGCATCTTTGGGTGCAGCAGCCGGTGCATGTGCTGGCCCATGATTACGGTGACAGTGTTGCGCAGGAGTTGTTGGCGCGGCATTACGAAGGCCGGTTTCGGATGGGCAGTTGTGTGTTTCTCAACGGTGGGTTGTTTCCGGAGACGCATCGTCCGGCGTTGGTGCAGAAGCTGTTGCTGAGCCCATTGGGTTGGATGATTGGGCGGGCGTTTGGGCGTAATGCCCTGGCTAACAGTTTTGGGCAGATTTTCGGGCCGGCGACTCGGCCCAGTGAGAGTGCGCTGGATGATTTCTGGAGCTTGATCGAGAGCCAGGATGGGCCGCGGATTTTGCACAAGTTGATTGCGTATATTCCTCAGCGTAGGCAGCAGCGGGATCGATGGGTGGCGGCCATGCAGCGGGGGGAGGTGCCGTTGCGGGTGATCGATGGGGAGGTTGATCCGATTTCCGGGGGGCATATGGTTCAGCGTTATCGTGAGCTGGTGCCGCACGCGGATACGGTGTTGCTGGCGAATATTGGGCACTATCCGCAGATTGAGGCGCCGGTGCAGGTGTTGAAGCATTATTTGGCGTTTCGGGAGGGGCTTGGGGTTGGGGCTGCTCGGGTGGCTTATTCTTGATTGGGGTTGAGTACATATCCGTTATTTAGGTAACGGCGGCTTATGGTT
>NZ_JACAOX010000018.1:305249-369016 GCF_013386015.1 Pseudomonas sp. B6001 | reverse complement strand
CTGTAAGAGCGGAACCAATAGATGCCGTTACCGAAATAACGGATATACACACAGTCAAAAACAGAGGCACAACCCATGCTCCAGTTGATCCTCGGCGGCGCCCGCTCCGGCAAAAGCCGCCTGGCTGAAAAACTCGCCACCGACAGCGGCCTAAGCGTCACCTACATAGCGACCAGCCAACCCCTGGACGGCGAAATGACCGCACGCGTCGCCCACCACCGCGAACGCCGCCCATCCGAATGGGGCCTGATCGAAGAGCCCGTCGAACTGGCCCGTGTCCTCAAGGAAAACGCCACCCCGAACCATTGCCTGCTGGTTGACTGCCTGACCCTATGGCTCACCAACCTGCTGATGCTCGAAGACCCCGACCGTCTCAAAGAAGAGCGTGAGGCCTTGCTCCAAACCCTGGCCACCCTCCCAGGAGAAATCATTTTTGTCAGCAACGAGACCGGAATGGGTGTCGTCCCGCTGGGCGAATTGACTCGCCGCTATGTCGATGAAGCCGGTTGGCTGCATCAAGCCTTGGCCGAACGTTGTCAGCGCGTTGTCCTGACCGTCGCCGGCCTGCCCCTGACTTTGAAAGGTACTGCGTTATGACCGACACCTGGTGGCTCAACCTCTGCAAAACGATCGACACCCAAGCCCACGAACAAGCCCTGGCCCGCCAGCAGCAACTGACCAAGCCCGCCGGCTCCCTCGGCCGGCTGGAAGCCGTGGCCGTCCAACTGGCCGGCCTCCAGGGCCAGGTCAAACCCAGCGTCGACCACCTGTGGATCGCGATCTTCGCCGGCGACCACGGTGTCGTCGCCGAGGGTGTCTCCGCCTTCCCCCAGGAAGTCACTGGCCAGATGCTTCACAACTTCGTCACCGGTGGCGCCGCCATCAGCGTGCTTGCGCGCCAACTCGACGCCAAGCTGGAAGTGGTCGACCTCGGCACCATCACCCCGACGTTGAACCTGCCGGGCGTCCGCCACCTGAATATCGGTCTCGGCACCGCCAACTTCGTCAACGGCCCGGCAATGACCGAAGCCCAGGGCCAACTGGCCCTGCAAGCCGGCCGCGACAGCGTGCACCGCGCTATCACCAGCGGTGCGCAACTGTTTATCGGTGGCGAAATGGGCATCGGCAACACCACCGCCGCCAGTGCCCTGGCCTGCGCGCTGCTGGATTGCCAGGTCAGCGACCTGACCGGCCCCGGCACCGGCCTGAACGCCCAGGGTGTCAGCCATAAGGTCGCCGTCATCGAGCGCGCCCTTGCACTGCACACGGGCGACCGCGACGACGCACTGAAAACCCTGTTCAACCTCGGCGGCTTTGAGATTGCCGCACTGGTCGGTGCCTATCTGGCCTGTGCCCAAGAAGGTGTCGTGGTGCTGGTGGACGGTTTTATCTGCACCGTCGCCGCCTTGGTCGCCACGCGCCTGAACCCCGGCTGCCGTGAATGGCTGCTGTTCGGCCACCGCGGTGCCGAGCCCGGCCATCGTCACGTGCTGCAAAGCCTCAACGCCGAGCCTTTGCTGGAACTCGGGCTGCGCCTGGGCGAAGGCAGTGGCGCCGCGCTCGCTGTGCCGTTGCTGCGCCTGGCCTGCGCGCTGCACGGGCAGATGGCGACCTTCGCCGAAGCAGCCGTAGCGGATCGCCCGGCATGACTTTGCGCCTGGACCTGCTGCGCCACGGCGAAACCGAACTGGGCGGCGGCTTGCGCGGCAGCCTGGACGATGCGCTCACGGCCAAGGGCTGGGAGCAGATGCGTGAGGCGGTGGTGGCGCAGGGCCCTTGGGAGCGTCTGGTCAGTTCGCCGCTGCAACGTTGTGCGCGGTTTGCCGAGGAGTTGGGCACGCGCCTGAACCTGCCGGTCACCCTCGAAAAGGATCTGCAGGAACTGCACTTCGGCGCCTGGGAAGGGCAGAGCGCTGCAGCCTTGATGGAAACCGACGCCGACGCGCTGGGCCTGTTCTGGGCTGATCCCTACAGTTTTACGCCGCCGCAGGGCGAGCCGGTTTCGCAGTTCTCCGCGCGTGTTTTGGGGGCTGTCGGCCGCTTGCATCAAGCCTATGCCGGCCAACGAGTGCTGCTGATCAGCCATGGTGGAGTCATGCGTTTGCTGCTGGCCCAGGCGCGAGGCCTGCCGCGTGAGCAACTGTTGAATGTCGAAGTCGGCCATGGTGGCCTGTTCAGCCTGCAGGTCGAGGCGGATGGCGTATTAAGGGAAGGACGCTGAGCATGTTGCCGTTCTGGATCGCCTTGCAGTTTCTCAGCAGCCTGCCGATTCGCTTGCCGGGCATGCCGCAACCCCAGGAACTGGGGCGTTCGTTGCTGTTTTATCCGGTGGTGGGGCTGCTGTTCGGGCTACTGCTGTGGGGCTTGAACGCCGTGTTGATGGGCGCGCCATTGCTGCTGCACGCCGCGCTGCTGTTGACCGCGTGGGTGTTGCTCAGTGGCGGCCTGCACCTGGACGGCCTGGCCGACAGCGCCGACGCCTGGCTCGGTGGCTTCGGTGACCGCGAGCGCACCCTGACCATCATGAAAGACCCGCGCAGCGGCCCGATCGCGGTGGTCACCCTGGGCCTGGTGTTGCTGCTCAAATTCACCGCGCTGGTGGCATTGATCGAGCAGCACAACGGCGCCGCGCTGATCCTCGCACCGTTGATTGGCCGCGCTTCAATGCTGGCGCTGTTTCTCACCACGCGCTATGTGCGCGCCGGTGGTCTGGGGCAGGCCCTGGCGGATCATTTGCCACGGATCGTCGGCCAACAGGTGCTGATCCTCAGCGGCCTGGCGTGTATCTTGATCGGCGGTTTCAGTGGCGGGATTGCCGTGCTGGTGGCTGCCCTTTGTTTTATCGGCTTGCGCCAATTGATGGTCAATCGCCTCGGCGGCACCACCGGCGACACCGCCGGCGCGCTGTTGGAGCTGCTGGAAGTGGCGGTGTTGATCAGTCTGGTGCTGTAACACTTTCTTGCATTTCATTAATCCCGGGTATATACACGCTCCATGCTTGCCTCCCAATGTTTATGCACAAACCTGCGTCGCGCCGCTCGTGGCGTCAGCAGGCATTACGACGGCGCTCTCGACGGCTTCGGAATCAACGTTGCCCAGTATTCTTTGCTGTGTAATCTGCAGCGCCTCGATCAACCGAGCATTTCCAGCCTGGCCGACGCCATGGGCCTGGATCGCAGCACGCTGGGGCGCAACCTGCGGGTGCTGGAAGGCGAGGGCCTGGTGCGGTTGGTGGAGGGCGATGACTTGCGCAACCGCCTGGTCTTGCTGACCGAGGCGGGTATCGAACGGCTCGCCGCCGCATTGCCGGCCTGGGAAGCGGCGCAGCAGAAATTGATTGATAAGTTGGGCGCCGAAAAGCGCGAAACCCTGTTGGCCTTGCTGGATGAACTCGCTTGACGCGAGTTTGTTCGATGATAAGCGGGTATATACCCGCGAACGGAGAATAAGAAATGACCTCGATGTGGCGCACCAGCGGCTGGATCCTTGTGGGGAGTGCGCTGATCCTCGCGTTGTCCCTCGGCGTGCGACATGGCTTCGGCCTGTTCCTGGCGCCCATGAGTGCCGAATTCGGCTGGGGCCGTGAGACCTTTGCCTTTGCCATCGCCCTGCAAAACCTGATCTGGGGCCTGGCACAGCCGTTTACCGGCGCCCTGGCCGACCGCTTCGGCGCCGCTAAGGTGGTGATGATCGGTGGTGTGCTTTACGCGCTGGGCCTGGTGTTCATGGGCCTTTCGGATTCGGCGTGGTCGCTGTCCCTGAGTGCCGGGTTGCTGATCGGCATTGGCCTGTCGGGTACTTCGTTCTCGGTGATCCTCGGGGTGGTGGGGCGTGCCGTGGCGCCGGAAAAACGCAGCATGGCCATGGGTATCGCCAGCGCCGCCGGCTCGTTCGGCCAGTTCGCCATGTTGCCGGGCACCCTCGGTTTGATCGGCTGGCTTGGCTGGTCCGCCGCGTTGCTGGTGCTGGGCCTGATGGTGGCGCTGATCGTGCCGTTGGTGACCATGCTCAAGGATCGACCGTTGCCTGCGGTGGCTGGCCAGCAGACCTTGCGCGAAGCCTTGGGTGAGGCCTGCTCCCATTCAGGGTTCTGGCTGCTGGCGTTCGGCTTTTTTGTCTGCGGTTTCCAGGTGGTGTTTATCGGCGTGCACTTGCCGTCGTACCTGGTGGACCAGCACTTGCCGGCCTCGGTGGGGACGACCGTGCTGGCATTGATCGGCCTGTTCAATATCTTTGGCACCTATACCGCCGGATGGCTCGGCGGGCGCATGTCCAAACCCCGTTTGTTGACCGGTTTGTACCTGCTGCGGGCGGTGGTGATTGTGATCTTCCTGTGGGCGCCGGTGACGCAGACCAGCGCCTACCTGTTCGGCATGGCGATGGGCTTCCTGTGGCTGTCCACGGTGCCACTGACCAACGGCACGGTCGCGACCTTGTTTGGTGTCAGAAACCTTTCCATGCTAGGTGGGATCGTGTTCCTGTTCCATCAACTGGGCTCGTTCCTCGGCGGCTGGTTGGGCGGGGTGGTCTATGATCGAACCGGCAGCTACGATTTGATCTGGCAGGTGGCAATCGTCCTGAGCCTGGTGGCAGCGGCGCTGAACTGGCCGGTGCGCGAGCGCCCGGTGGCACGTTTGCAGGCGCAAATGGGGGTGGCATGAATTCGACCTGGCATTGGCTCGGCGCAGCAGGAGCAGGACTCTTGCTGCTGCTGGCGTGGTGGGGCTGGCAACAGGGCGGCCTGGCATTGATGCAGTTGGGCATGGCGATCTGTTAAGTTCTGTGTCTGAGACTTTTCAAGGACACCTCACATGCAGATGCGCTGGTTCGCAGTACCCGCTCTGATGGCGGCTTTTGGCGGTGTCGCCATGGCTGCCGATTGCCCGCCGTTGCTTGAAGGCCAGTTGCCCAAGCTGCGCGCCAAGGAATCCATCGACCTGTGCCAGCGCTTTGCCGGCAAGCCGCTGCTGATCGTCAACACCGCCAGCTTCTGCGGGTTTGCGCCGCAGTTCAAAGGGCTTGAAGCGTTGTACCAGCGCTACAAGGGCCAGGGGCTGGAAGTGATTGGCGTGCCGTCCGATGACTTCAAGCAGGAAGCCAAGACCGGGGAGGAAACTGCCAAGGTTTGTTACGTTAATTACGGCGTGACCTTCACCATGACCGAACCACAGAAGGTCAAGGGCCCGGACGCGGTGCATCTGTTCAAGATGCTGGCGCAGCAGAGCAGTGCGCCGAAGTGGAATTTCTACAAGTACGTGGTGGACCGCCAGGGCAAGGTGATCGCCAACTTCTCCAGCCTGACCAAGCCGGATAGCCCGGACCTGATCAAGGCGGTGGAAGAGGCGGTGGCTTCGAAACCCTGATGGGCACCCACTAAAAAGCCCCGCCTCTTTTGCAAGAGTGCGGGGCTTTTTTATGTCGCTTTACATCAGAACTTGTACGTCACACCCAGGCCGAAACCGTTGGCGCTGTTTTCGTACTTGGCATTGTAGGACTGGCCCAGTGCGTTAGCGCGTGCAACTTTGACAGGTTCTTCCTTGAGGTAGGAGTAAGCCAGGTCGACGGTCATGTTCGGCATGACGTCGTAGCCCAGGCCGAGACTGAAGATCGTCCGGTCACCGGTAGGGATGCGAGGCGAGCGATCAGTGTTGTTGGTCGGCGACTGGTCGAACGTCAGGCCGGTACGCAGTACCACCTGCTTGGTCACGCGGTACGAAGTACCCAGGGCGTAGGCCCAGGTGTCGTGCCAGTTCTGGTCTTCCTTGATGGTGCCGACAATTTGCGGAGCCAGAGCGCCACTGCCTGCGGCGGCCGATACGCCTTCGTTATTGACGGTGATGTCTTTCAGGCGGCTCCAGCGAGTCCATGTTGCGCCCGCATAGAGTTTCCAGGCGTCGCTCAGGTCTTGAGTAACAGACAGATCCCAGGATTCAGGGGTGTCGATCTTCAACGAAGCGTCGTAACGACCGTTGTTCAAGAGACTGGCGGGAACGTTGGCCCCCTTGGTCACTTCGGTATGGCCTTCGAGCTTGTACTTCACTTTCGAGTGATAGGTCAGACCCACTCGAGTGGTGTCAGTGGCTTGTACCAGCAGGCCGGCATTGAAGCCGAGTGCGGTGTCATCACCCTTGATCTTGACGTTGTTGGAGCCGGTCCCGGCGATTGGCAGGTTGATATCGGACTCAAGCGTACCGGCGATACGGTTGATGGTCGGACCAAAACCAATCGACACCCGGTCGTTGAAGGCATAGCTGACGGTTGGCTGGAAGGTAATGACCTTCACTTCGCTCTTACTGCCGAATGCTTTGCCCTGGAAGCCGCTTTCGTAGTCAGTCACCAGGCCAAAGGGTGCATAGACGCCGAAACCGACAGCCCATTGCTCATTGAGTTTATTGGTGTAGAAACCGAAAGGAACGGCAGTGAAAGGGACCATGTCGCCTTTATTGCTACCGCTGGAGCGACCACTGACATCTTTGATGTTGGTGGAAGCATCAATCGCTGCAACACCACCTGTAACTTGCTGGCCTTCAAGGCGAGCCATACCGGCAGGGTTGCCATAAACAGTGCTTGCGTTTTCGGCAGATGAAGAACGTCCCGCAAAACCGGTACCCATCCCGGCAACGTCTTGTTCGTTGAGGGCGAAGCCGCTCGCGAACACGTGGGAGGATGCCATTGCAACGGCGAGGCTAAGTGTCGTCTTGAGCATTACTTTTTTCATTATTAGAACTCCGTGGTGATCACCGCTGCGGAAAGTAACAATAAATTTATGTTTGCGCTATAGGCTCAAACACAGGAGATAGAGCGGTTTTGTAGGACAATCCGACCAAAATCAACGTTTTTAGCCGAATCTTGCAAATCGCCCGGTCAACAGGCGACGTGATTCATGGGTGAAACACAGGTTTGCCAGGCCTGGGTGAAATCCCGGAGCCGGCCTTGAGGGTGAAATATTTCTTTCCAGATACGCGCCATCGCCAATACGTCGTCGGCCGGTGGCAGGTGTGGGCGGTGTTGTTCCACCAGCAGCCAGGCGATGGCGGTGGCGTAACGCAGGTTGACCGTCAGCTCAAGCTGCGGCCCGCTGAGGAAGGCATGCTGGCTGGCGAGTCCGCGTACCAGGCTGGCGCGCTCGGGGTCCAGCGCCAGATAGTTATCCCACAGCGCGCGATGGCGCGGCTCGGTGATGCTGTAGAGGCCATGGCCGCGGCGGTCGTGCAGGGCTGAGCCGAGCGCCGACTGGCTGGCGGCGATGCCCAGCAGCAGGGATTCAGCCGTCTGGTTATGGCGACCCAGGTAAAGCAGGGTGGGCCGGATCACATAACGACACAATTCGCTGGCGGCGATGCCCATAAATGCCTCAATCCATGAAATTAATCGGCGATACCTGAGCAAGGGCTTGGCAGCGGTGAATCGGATCTCAGGTCCGCCGGAAGCGGATCATGCCGCTTGAGTTGAAGTGTAGTGTCATATTTACGATGTAAAGGACTGTTTTTAAAATATTTTCATCATTTAGTTATATCGTTTATATCAATTTAAACTTAGCGCGCCTGAATTTCAGGCAATAAAAAACCCCGGGTTTTAACCGGGGTTTTTGTGTTTCAGCGATTCGGGTCGATCAGGCAACCAGTGCCTGGCGAGTACGATCGATCACGGCCTGCAGCGGTTCTGCGCTGGAGTATTGATCGGGGTACAGGCGTTCGCTGTGACGAGCGATGCCGTGTTCGTTGACCAGGGTAAAGCTGAAGCAGCCTTTGCGAGCGGCCATGATCAGGCAGTTCATTGGTGCAAAAGCGTTGGTGAGGGTGCGAATGGCATCCTGAGTGTGGATTTGAGTGGACATATTATTGGTGTTCCTACAAATGACACGGTTAAGAACCGTGCAACGTTAAAACGTTCCAGTGACGTTGATCACCATTGATCGAACGAAGAACCCGACTGGAACAAAGCAGCCAGTTTGAAGCGCTATTAAGTTGGCGCGCTTGGGCTGGCAGGTAGGTACTTAGGAGGGCAGGCAACACAACAGGGGCAAAGGTTCTGGGCCCGGGGTGAAGATCCTGATCAATTTGCAGGTTGGTTCTTTCAGAGTATGGAAACTTCGCGACACCCTTTGCATTGTTCAAAGGCCGTGTCGTCGCAAGTGATACCTGGAAACCATCGAGGTGGTCGATCCCTTTTTGTCGGCGGTGCCGTGAGGGAGTTGTTCGACCAGAATTGACTTTCAGCTTGGTACTAACGCCGCGGATAGTAACGGATTGAAACGATGAAAGGAAGTGTGATAGGCAAAAAACTTTTCGGGTCCTGGGCCTGCGGTAACATTCCTTAGCCGCTGCCTGAGCAAAAAACGCGGTTGATATAACCGGCGAGTGGGTAGTTGTGCACATTGGTGGCGCCCTGTGTAACTGAACTGACATACGCCCCGCAAAGCGCCCGGGTGCCTGCAACTAAAATTTAAGTCAATGAAAAATCGAGCTTTTTTTTATTGGTGAAAAAATCGTCAGTTTGACTGCGGCCCCCGTTCCATGGGCCTTTGCGGGACTTACAGAACGGTTGTCCACTGAGTTATCCACAGCTTCTGTGGATTGTCCCAAGCGCTTGCTCTAGAACGGGCGTGCAGGCTTTTTTCAGCTTTACCTGTACGAAAAAAAGAGTAGAGTGGCGCGCCTTCCGTTCTGTCCCACAGTGCTTTATGAAGTTTCGCTCAGTATCACCTTCTGTTACCGACAGCCCTCAGGTTGTTACCGCACCCAAGCGTTTTTCCCTGAAAGTTGCCTTGTGGTTGCTCGACAGCCCGCGCCTGGGCCACAGCCCCAACGTCAAACATTTTGCAGGGCATTTGCTCAAGCAACCGGCTCGTGCTGGCGTGGTGGTGGCGCAAAGCCGTCTGGGCCAGTTGATGTGCCGCGAGTGCGGCAATGCCCGCGACCGCCGTATCGGCCACGAACTGCTGCGCCAGGCCGCCCGCGCCGGCGACCGCATCGCCCAGCGTGAACTGGGCCAGATCGAAGACTGAGCTGTCCTCAATGCGCTGGCTTGGTTAACCTTCTTCTTTTCGGGTGACGGCAGGAATCGCTATGGCTTTTGACTGGACCAGTGTTGTGCTGGGTCTCGCCGCTGCTGGATTGCCGCTGTTGGGCCTGTGCTGGCAGATTCAGCGCCGACTGAGCGCGCGAATGGCCGGCTGGGAATTGCTCGAAGAGCGCCTGGCCACCGCGCAACTGGCCCAGGAAGGGCTCGCCGCGCAGTTGGACGCCAGCCGTGACGAAATCAGCGACCTGAGCCAGGCCAACGCTGCCAAACAGGCTGATCTGGCCGCCGTGCGCCGGGAAGTCGAACTGCTGCAGATCGACCGTGACAACGCCCGCGACGCCGCCCACGCCTGGAACCTCGACCGTTCCGCCAAGGAAACCGAACTACGCCGCCTGGATGCCTTGTCCGCGTCCCTGCGCGCCGAATTGCGCGAGCAACAGGAAAGCCATCAGCAACGCCTCAGTGACCTGCAAGGTTCCCGTGATGAGCTGCGCGCGCAGTTCGCTGAACTCGCCGGGAAGATCTTCGACGAGCGCGAGCAACGCTTCGCCGAAACCAGCCAGCAGCGCCTCGGCCAATTGCTCGACCCGCTCAAGGAGCGCATCCAGTCGTTCGAAAAGCGCGTCGAAGAAAGCTACCAGAGCGAAGCCCGCGAGCGGTTCTCCCTGGCCAAGGAGCTGGAGCGCCTGCAACAGCTGAACCTGCGCCTGTCCGATGAAGCCACCAACCTGACCCGCGCCCTCAAGGGCCAGAAAACCCAGGGCAACTGGGGCGAGTTGATCCTGGAGCGGGTGCTGGAACATGCCGGTCTGGAAAAGGGCCGCGAGTACCAGACCCAGGTCAACCTCAAGGGCCCGGACGGCGAACGCTTCCAGCCCGACGTGTTGATCATGCTGCCGGGGGACAAGCAGGTAGTGGTGGACTCCAAGGTCAGCCTGACCGCCTATCAACAGTACGTCGCCGAGGACGACCAGGCGATCGGCCAGGCAGCCCTGAAGGCGCATGTGCTGTCATTGCGCAACCACGTCAAAGGCCTGGCCGGCAAGGACTACAAACGTCTGGAAGGCCTGCACAGCCTGGATTTCGTGCTGTTGTTCGTGCCCATCGAAGCCGCATTTTCGGCTGCACTCCAAGCCGAGCCGAACCTGTTCCAGGAAGCCTTCGACCGCAACATCGTGATCGTCAGCCCGACCACGCTGTTGGCCACCTTGCGGGTGATCGACAGCCTGTGGAAACAGGAACGGCAAAGCCAGAACGCCCGGGAAATTGCCGAGCGCGCCGGTTGGCTGTACGACAAGTTCGTGCTGTTTATCCAGGACCTGGACGAGGTAGGCAACCGCCTGCAGCAGTTGGACAAAGCCTACAGCGCAGCGCGCAACAAGCTGACCGACGGACGCGGAAACCTGGTGAGCCGTACCGAGCAACTGAAGCTGCTCGGCGCCCGCGCCAGCAAAAGCCTGCCGGCCGACCTGCTGGAACGGGCGATGACCGATGAAGACGGCGTGGCGCAGTTGCCAGAATAGTCACCGGTCTCTGTGGGAGCTGGCTTGCCTGCGATGCAGACACCTCGTTCCTCCCCATACACCGAGGCAACGCCATCGCAGGCAAGCCAGCTCCCACATGGGCTAAAGCGGCAGGTGCCGGCTCAACAATGCCCGCAACGCCGCCGGCTTCACCGGTTTGGCCAGGTAATCCAACCCTGCCGCATGCACCTGGGCCACCATCTCCGGCCGCCCGTCGGCACTGATCACCACACCCGGAATCGGCTCTGCCAATTGCGCCCGCAGCCAACCCATCAACTCGGTGCCCGTTTCCCCGTGGTCGAGGTGGTAATCCACCAGGGCCAGTTGCGGCCGCACACCCTCGGCCAGCAACGCGGCACATTGCGCCTGGTCGCGGGCGGTCCAGACTTCACAGCCCCAGCGCGTGAGCAAACTGCGCATGCCGATCAGGATGCTTTCTTCGTTATCCACACACAGCACCTGTGCACCGCTCAACGGCTGGCCGCTTTCCTGCGCCGGCTTGGCAGGCGCGCTGACCTGAGTGCGCGCCAACGGCACACGCACGCTGAACACGCTGCCTTTGCCCGGCCATGAACGCACGCTCAGGCGGTGCCCGAGCACGCGGCACAGGCCATCGGCAATCGCCAGGCCCAGTCCCAGGCCTTTCTCGGCACGGGTCTGGTGACTGTCCAGGCGTTTGAATTCCTCGAAGATGACTTTTTGCTTGTCCTGGGGAATCCCGGGACCACGGTCCCATACTTCCAGGCACAACTCGCCGCGACGGCGCCGCACACCCAATAGCACCGGCCCGTCGGCGTACCGGAATGCGTTGGTGAGGAAATTCTGCAACACCCGCCGCAGCAACTTGATGTCGCTGTCGACCCGCAAACGGCTGCCCCGCAGGCGGAAGCGCAAACCCTGCTCCTGAGCCAGAGCCTTGAACTCGGCGCCCAGCGTATCGAACAGTTCATTGAGCACGAAGGGCTGGCGCTGCGGATTGATCTTGCCGTTTTCCAGGCGCGAAATATCCAGCAGGTCGCTGATCAGGTCTTCCGCCGAACGCAACGAGCTGTCCAGATGCTGCACCAACTGCCGGGCATCCGGCGACATGCCGTCGTTCTGGTGGGAGAGGGCGGCAGAGAACAGCCTTGCGGCGTTCAACGGTTGCATCAAGTCGTGACTGACCGCTGCGAGGAACCGGGTTTTCGACTGGCTGGCGGTCTCGGCCACGCCCTTGGCATCGGTCAGCGCGACGTTGAGTTGCGACAGTTCGTGGGTTCGCTCGGTCACCCGCTGTTCCAGGCCTTCATTGGCCTCGGTCAACGCCTGCTCGGCTTCGCGGAACGCGGTGATGTCGGTGAAGCTCATCACAAACCCGCCACCCGGCATCGGGTTGCCGATCAGTTCGATCACCCGGCCATTGGGAAACAGCCGCTCGGAGGTATGCGCACGGCCCTGGCGCATCCAGTGCAGGCGGCGCGCCACGTGCACTTCGGCCTCGCCCGGGCCGCACAGCCCGCGCTCGGCGTTGTAGCGAATGATGTCGGCTATCGGCCGGCCCACACTGATCAGGCCTTCGGGGTAATTGAACAGCTCCAGGTACCGCCGGTTCCACGCCACCAGCCGCAGGGACTGGTCGACCACGCTGATGCCCTGGGTGATGTTTTCGATGGCGCCTTGCAGCAGTGCCCGGTTGAACTGCAGTACTTCCGACGCTTCGTCGGCGATGCGAACTACGTCCTCCAACTGCATTTCCCGGCCTTCAATGGCGGCTTTCACCACCGCCCGGGTCGACGACGCACCGAGCACGCCGGCCAACAGGCGTTCGGTGTGGGCAATCCAGTCATTGTCGGCGTTCTGGTTGGGGTTAAACCCTTTGCCTTGGCGATAGGCGAAGCGCACAAAACTCTGGTGAGCCCGTTCTTCACCGACAAACCGCGCTGCCAGACTGAGCAAGTCGTTGATCTGCACCGAAAGCATCGAGCGAGCGCTGGCCCGCTGGCTGATTTCCTGGCCGATAAAACGCCCGGCCTGCCAATGTTCCGACACGCGTGTGCGGGACAGCATTGAGACCCACACAAACAGTGTGAAGTTACCCGCCAGGGAAAATACGGTGCCCAGCGTCAGAGAAGTTACAGACAAGCCCAGCGGATGCGAATGCAGCCACGTCATGCCCGGGAAAAGGCTGAACGACCAGCCCAGGCTTTTCGCGGTGACCGGCAGGACCAAGGTGTAGAACCACAGGAACGTACCCGCCGCCAATCCGGCAAACACGCCGCGCCGGTTGGCCTGTTTCCAGTACAGCGCACCCAGCATCGCCGGTGCCAGTTGGGTCACGGCAGCGAACGCAATCTGGCCAATGGTTGCAAGGCTGGCGGAGGACCCCAGCAGCCGGTAACTGACGTAAGCCAGCAGCAGGATGATGACAATACTCACCCGGCGTACCGACAGCATCCAGTGACGGAACACTTCGAACGGCCGCTCGGCGCTGGAGCGGCGCAGCAGCCAGGGCAGCAGCATGTCGTTGGAGACCATGGTCGACAGGGCGATGCTCGCGACGATCACCATGCCCGTGGCCGCCGAGGCGCCGCCGATAAACGCCAGCACCGCGAGCGCCGGGTGGGCTTCGGCCAACGGCAGGCTGATCACGTAGGAATCCGGCAATACCGAGCCCGGCAGCAGCATCTTTCCGCCGAGGGCAATCGGGATCACAAACAGGGCGGCCAGGATCAGGTAGGCCGGGAATACCCACTTGGCCAGGCGCAGGTCCTGGGGGTCGATATTTTCCACCACGGTGACATGGAATTGCCGGGGCAGGCAGATGATCGCCATCATCGCGACGCCGGTCTGCACCACCATCGAGGGCCAGTTGACGGTCTCTTTCCAGTATTCCTCCAACCGTGGCGCGAGCATCGCCTGGCTGAACAAATCGTCGAAACCGTCGTACAGGCCGTAGGTCACAAACGCACCGACGGCGAGAAACGCGAACAGCTTGACCAAGGATTCAAAGGCAATCGCCAGCACCATGCCGCGGTGGTGTTCCGTGGCGTCCAGGTTGCGGGTACCGAACACAATGGTGAACAACGCCAATACCAGCGACACGATCAGCGCCGTGTCCTGGGAGCGGGTGCCCGTGGTGTCGGCGCTGGCGCCGATCAGCAGGTTCACCCCCAGCACGATGCCTTTGAGTTGCAAGGCTATATAAGGCAGGACGCCCACCAGGCAGATCAGCGCCACCACCACCGCGAGGGATTGGGATTTGCCGTAACGGGCGGCGATAAAGTCGGCGATGGAGGTGATGTTTTCCTGCTTGCTGATCAGCACCATCTTCTGCAGGACCCACGGCGCGAGCACCAGCAGCAGCACCGGTCCCAGGTAGATCGGTAAAAACGCCCACAACTGTTCGGCTGCCTGGCCTACAGCACCAAAGAATGTCCAACTGGTGCAATACACCGCCAGCGACAGGCTGTACACCCAGGCACGCATCCGCGGCGGCAGCGGCGCATGGCGACGGTCACCGTAAAAGGCGATGGCAAACATAATGGCCATATAGGCCAGGGCAACGGCGGCGATCAGCCCGCTGGACAGCGTCATGAGAACTCCAGACATAAGAACGCCCGGGCATTCCCGGCCCGGGCGAACAGTCTCGCATGATGCTTGGCGTTAGTCAGTGTCGACCAAGGTCGGAGCGTGGTGTGATGTCGCAGCGTTGGTTCAGGCGCCGAAACCGCCGTCGATGGTCAGGCTGGCGCCGGTGATGTAGCCGGCCTCAGGGCCTGCCAGATAGGCGACGAAACTGGCGATCTCTTCTACTTGGCCATAACGGCCCACGGCCATGAAGCCGATCAGGCTTTCGGCGAAATCACCGCTTGCCGGGTTCATGTCGGTGTCCACCGGGCCTGGCTGCACGTTATTGATGGTGATGCCCCGTGGGCCCAGGTCGCGGGCCAGGCCTTTGGTCAGGCCGACCAGCGCCGATTTGCTCATGGCGTACGGGCCGCCACCGGCAAACGGCATGCGATCGGCATTGGTGCTGCCGATGTTGATGATGCGGCCACCTTCGCCCATGTGCCGCGCGGCTTCCTGGGTGGCGACAAATACGCTGCGTACGTTGATGGCGAGGGTGCGGTCGAAGTCTTCCAGCTTGAAATCTTCCAGCGGGCCGACGGCCAGCACGCCTGCGTTGTTGACCAGGATATCCAGGCGCCCGAAGGCTTCGACGGTGGCGTTGACGGCGCTGCGGATGGCGGCTGCGTCGGCGCTGTCAGCGTGGATCGCCAGGGCTTTGCCGCCTTCGCTGATCACGCTGTTCTGCAATGCTTCGGCCTTGGCGGCCGAGCTGACATAGGTGAACGCGACGGCTGCGCCTTGGGCGGCCAGGCGCTTGACGATGGCGGCGCCGATACCGCGAGAACCGCCCTGGATCAAGGCGACTTTGCCGCTGAGGTTCTGTGTGGTCATGTCGATCTCCAAAAGGTGTGTTGAGGTTGGAGTCGAGTATCGACCTCACCCGGCGCGCCCGGTAGACCGTGATTGCTATAGTCTGTGTAAACCAAAAGTTTAGAGTGGGGCGATATGGAAAGCTTTGGCAGTATCGAATGCTTCGTGCGCAGCGCCGAAGGCGGCAGTTTTGCCGAAGCTGCCCGGCACCTGAGCCTGACCCCGGCGGCCGTGGGCAAAAGTGTGGCCAAGCTGGAGGCGCGCCTGGGTGTAAGGCTGTTCCAGCGCAGTACCCGGCGCCTGACGCTGACTGAGGCCGGCAAGCTCTTCCTCGAAGAAGTCAGCGGCAGCCTCACCACCATTCAAAACGCCGTGGCTAACCTGGCCAGTGCCGAAGGGCGGCCAGTGGGCACGCTGAAAGTGAGCATGGGCACGGTGTTCGGCAACCGTTATGTGGTGCCATTGCTGGGGGAGTTTCTAAAGCGCTTTCCTGATATCAACCCCGACTGGCATTTTGATAACCGCCAGGTGGACCTGATCGGCCAGGGCTTCGATGCCGCGATCGGCGGTGGTTTTGAGCTGCCCCAGGGCGTGGTCGCGCGCAAGCTGGCGCCGGCGCACCGGATCCTGCTGGCCTCACCGGAATACCTCGCCAAACGCAAGCCGGTGGTCGTGCCCGAGGACTTGTCTGTGTGCAAC
Organism: Pseudomonas sp. B6001; assembly: GCF_013386015.1. Taxonomy (NCBI): domain Bacteria; kingdom Pseudomonadati; phylum Pseudomonadota; class Gammaproteobacteria; order Pseudomonadales; family Pseudomonadaceae; genus Pseudomonas; species Pseudomonas sp. B6001. The sequence goes on along the minus strand of NZ_JACAOX010000018.1, from coordinate 353,351 downwards.
GGCATCCTGATCCGCTCACCGCAAACCGGCCGCGTGCGTTCGTGGCAACTCACCCACCGCACGCGCGAACAACGCCCGCTGGTGCTCAAGCCGCGCATGACCATGAGCGACTCGGGCGCTGCCTGCTGCGCCAGTGCCCAGGGCCTGGGGATTGCGCTGGTCAGCATGCCGATGGCGGTGCCGTATCTGGACAGCGGCCAACTGGTGCGAGTGCTGCCCGACTGGTACGTCGACGACGGCAACATCTCGCTGTACTACGCCGAACACAAGCTGCTGCCCGGCAAGACCCGGGCGTTTGTGGATTTCATCCTGGAGCAGTTTGTCGAACGCGAGTTGGGGCGGCGGTTCAGCGCCATTTGATCCTTGTGGGGATCAAAGTGTGGGAGCGGGCTTGCTCGCGAAGGCGGTGTGACAGTCACCACATGCATCGACTGATCCACCGCTTTCGCGAGCAAGCCCGCTCCCACATTTTGGATCTTCAATGTCCGAACTTTCCGGGCCAGCCGATCACTTTCTTCGGCCTCGGCGTCGCATACGTGCGTATCTTCGAGGTCGACAGCCCCAACCGCACCAAGCCTTCGGCAATCGTGACAGCCGAGGTCACACCGTCCACCACCGGCACACCCGTGCGGTAGCGAATCTGCTCATCCAGCCCGGCCATGCCGCCGCAGCCCAGGCAGATCACTTCGGCCTTGTCTTCGCTGATCGCCAATTCAGCCTGGCGCACGATGGCCTCCATGGCCCGCAGCGGGTCTTCCTCCAGTTCCAATACCGCCATGCCGCTGGCCCGTACCGACGCGCACCGCTGATATAAGCCGGCCAGTTTCAGCCGGTCCTCGATCAGCGGCACGGTGCGGTCCAGGGTGGTCACCACCGAATAGGCATGCCCGAGGAACATCGCGGTGCTGGCGGCGGCTTCGGTGATGTCCACTACCGGTACGTTGAGCAACTCCTGCAAGCCTTCGCGGCCATGTTCGCCGTAACCCGCCTGAATCACCGCATCGAACGGCTGGTCGTAGGCCATCACCCGGTCCATCACCGCGATGGCCGCCAGGTAGCTTTCGAAATTGCCTTCCACCGATTCGGCACCGAAAAACGGAGTCAGGCCGACGATCTCGGTGCCGGGGGACGCCACCGCCCGTGCCTGTTTGGCGATGGCCTCGGTGATGGACTCGGTGGTGTTGACGTTGACCACAAGGATGCGCATGGAATGTCCTTACTTAATGACTGATGTTATCGACTGCAATGCTTTCGCCGCTCACATCGGCGTAGTACGGCTGGCGCTTGGCGAACAGCAGGTACAGCAGCCCTGCAATACCGGCGCCAATCAGCCAGGAGAAGGGCGAGACGAGGGCGAACCCAGGCAGCAGGGCGAGGAGAATGGCGATCACCGCCGCAGGAATAAACGCCGCCACCGCCCGCAGATTGACTCCGCGGCTGTAGTAATAAGCGCCATTCGGGTCTTCGCTATACAGCTGCGGCACGTCCACCTGGCTTTTGCGGATCAACCAGTAGTCGACCATGATCACCCCGTACAACGGCCCCAGCAGAGCGCCCAGCCCCGAGAGGAAATACACGATCACCAGCGGGCTGTTGTAGAGGTTCCACGGCAGGATCAACACCGCCACGGTGGCGCTGATCAGCCCGGCGCGGCGGAAGTTCAGGTACTTGGGCGCCAGGTTGCTCAGCACAAAGGCCGGCGCGACGAAGTTGGCCATGATGTTCACCGCCACGGTCACAATCAGGAACGCCAGGCAGCCCAGCACCAGGAAGAATGTGTTGGGTATCGCCGCAATGATTTCCGTAGGGCTCTCAATCACCCGGCCATTGAGGTGGAACTGCCCGCCGCACAGCAGCACGGTGATGGCCGCGAACACCAGGATATTCACCGGCAGGCCCCAGAAATTGCCGACCTTGATGGTCTTGCGGCACGGCGAGGAGCGGGCGAAGTCGCAGAAATTCAGGATCAGCGTGCCGTAGATCGCCAGCCACAGCGCGCCGCCGGCAAAGATATTGCGCCACATCTCACCACCGGTCAGCGGCTCGCGGATCGACCAGGCGATCTGGCCGCCGGCCTGGAAATACATCCAGCCGGCCAGGGACGCTACTGTCAGCAGAATCACCGGCCCGGCGAAGGCTTCATAGCGGCGCACCATCTCCATCCCATAGGCGAGGATGGCGAGCTGCACAAACCAGATCGCCACAAAACACGCCCAGCCCAGGGTGGACAGGCCGAGGATCGAGTTGTGGTCGTAGTCGGCAAAACCTGGATGAACCGCCGTCAACAGCACGCGGAAAACCACCGAGGCCAGGTAGGTCTGTATCCCGAACCAGGCAATCGCGATCACCGCACGAATCAGTGCCGGGATCTGCGCACCATGGATGCCAAAACTGATGCGGCTGATCACTGGAAACGGTACGCCGGTCTTCTGCCCCATATAGCCCGACAGGTTCATGAAGAAGTACACCAGCGCCGCGCCGATCCCCAGGGACAGCAGAATCTGCCAGCCACCCAGGCCCAGCGCATACAGGCCGATGGCGAAGGAGTAGTTGGCGATGTTGTGCACATCGTTGGTCCACAAGGCAAAGATGCTGTAGCGGCCCCAGCGCCGGCCTTCGGCCTTGGTAGGCGCCAGGTCCTTGTTGTGCAGGCGCGGGCTGAGGACCAACGGGCCGGGGCTCGTGGCCTCGGGGGTCAGGGTGGAGGAGGGCAGATCCAGTGCGATGTTATTGGAGAGACTTGTACGCATTCCGGCAGGCTCCTGGACATCAGCAGGAGAGCGGCTGATGTCAAAGTGTATGTATCTTTTTTATTAATTGTATACAAAGTGTGTTTTGCCTTAAGCCACATGCGTGCCAGATTTTCGCCGGGTGAAATACACGGCGATTTGGTTTTTAGCGTGATTGGAAATAACAGACTGAATTTAAAGCGATATAAATTGACCGTTTGAACAGCTATTTATTTTGTGGTGCAGAGAGGGGCGGGGATTTAAGAAGAGGTGTGACGAGGGAGGATGTAACTTTTCGGTGCAGGATTTTATAAGTGCACACAAAAATGGCACCGATGGTGACATTTCTGTGTACAGGATTCTGGCTAAGGCGTTACGCCTTGCTGATGATGTTCCCGGCGTGCAACCCGCATTCTTTTTGGGTTGCTTCTTCCCACCACCAACGGCCTTCGCGTTCGTGCTGGTTCGGCAGTACCGGACGGGTGCACGGCTCACAGCCGATGCTGATAAAACCGCGCTCGTGCAGGCTGTTGTACGGCAACTCCAGCATGCGGATGTAACCCCATACTTCCTCACTGGTCATCTGCGCCAGCGGGTTGAACTTGTACAGGGTGCGTTCCGGGGTGGAAAAAGCCGTATCGATTTCCAGCGCGGCCACCTGGCTGCGGGTGCCGGGGCTCTGGTCGCGGCGCTGGCCGGTGGCCCAGGCGCTCACACCGGACAGCTTGCGGCGCAGCGGTTCGATCTTGCGCACGCCACAGCACTCGCCATGGCCGTCCTTGTAGAAACTGAACAGGCCCTTTTCCTTGACGAAGGGTTCCAGCTTGCTCTGGTCCGGCGAGATCAGTTCGATGTCGATCTTGTAGAACTCACGCACCTGCTCGATAAACCGGTAGGTCTCCGGGTGCAGGCGACCGGTGTCGAGGCTGAACACCTTGACGTTCTTGTTCAGCTTCCAGGCCATGTCTACCAGCACCACGTCCTCGGCACCGCTGAAAGAGATCCACAGGTCGTCGCCAAACTGGCTGAAGGCCAGCTTGAGAATGTCCTGGGCGGATTTGTTGGCGTAAGTCGCGGCGAGTTCAGCGACGTCGAAGGCTTGGTTCATCAGGACGGTTCCTACAGGTCAGTGGCGCTGAGCGCTCTATAGGGGGGCGATGGTAACAAAATCCCGCCTGCGTTGCGGCGGCCAGCGTGAATCGCTAGAGTTCGGCAGTCCTTTTGCTCGCTCAACTCAATAACTTTAAATGGGAGTGTCTTGTGGAAATTGCCTGTCTCGACCTGGAAGGGGTGCTGGTTCCGGAAATCTGGATCGCCTTCGCCGAAAAAACCGGTATTGAATCCTTGCGGGCCACCACCCGGGACATCCCCGACTACGACGTGCTGATGAAACAGCGCCTGCGCATTCTTGATGAGCATGGGCTGAAGCTCTCGGACATCCAGGAAGTGATCGCCACCCTCAAGCCGCTGGACGGCGCCATCGAGTTCGTCAATTGGCTGCGCGAGCGCTTCCAGGTGGTGATCCTGTCTGACACCTTCTATGAGTTCTCCCAGCCGCTGATGCGCCAACTGGGTTTTCCGACCTTGCTGTGCCACCGGTTGATCACCGACGAAAATGACCGGGTGGTGAGCTACCAGCTGCGTCAGAAAGATCCCAAGCGTCAGTCGGTGCTGGCCTTCAAGACCCTGTACTACCGCGTGATTGCCGCCGGTGATTCCTACAACGACACCACCATGCTGGGTGAGGCCGACCGTGGGATTCTGTTCCACGCGCCGGAGAACGTGATTCGCGAGTTCCCGCAGTTCCCGGCGGTGCATACGTTTGAGGATTTGAAGAAAGAGTTCATCAAGGCGTCGAATCGGCAGTTGAGCCTGTAAGTTATTTGGCGTGGCTGACGCCTCATCGCAGGCAAGCCAGCTCCCACATGTTGACCGCGCTCCCATGTGGGAGCCGGGCTTGCCCGCGATGGGGCCGGTATGGCCACTGCACAGCCTAGACCCCTGCCAGCAAACTCTCATAAGGAATGCGCAAGCCTTCATGCAGGCGTTTGATCATCGACAAGCTCAGCTTGCGCTTATGATTCAACACTTCGGAAACCCGCCCGCTCGGACCTATGAAAGGCTCCAGGTCACGGGCGGTCAGGCCTAGTTGCTCCATTCGAAATTTAATCGCTTCTACGGGATCCGAAGGCGGCATTGGGAAATGCTCCGCTTCGTACTTTTCGATAAGTATCGCGAGAATTTCCAGCTCGTCACCCTCGGGCGAGCCGATTTCCGCTTCCCATAGCTGTTCGACGCGCGCGAGCGCAGCGGTCAGGTCTTCCTGGGAATGAATGGGTTTGATGTTCATCACACGGTCTCCGCATTGATCTGATCGTATTGCGCGTGGGTCCCCACGAAGCGAATGAACGCAAGCTGTCGCTGATAATTGATCGCCATGATCACTCGATACTTGTTGCCGCCTATGTTGAACACAACCCTGCCCCCTTTGAGAATGCTCGCTGTCCTTAGCTCTGCCTTGAGGGCCTGAGGGGTTGGGTAAACAGCTTTTTCCATATGGCGATACAGCTCGACCAGCGGCGTTTTGGCATCCATGCAACCAGGGTGGTTTTCCCAGAATATTCGTAGGGCAGACAGAGCGATTATCCGCATCGCTGCAACCTCCCAATTTGGGAGATGATAGGTGCGGTTGAGGGCAGATGCAATCTCGGAAATCTTTCCTGACAAGTAGGCAGTCGTTTCATGTGATCCTTCACAGACGGCTGGTGGACGGTTGAAACCGGACGCTATCCTCCGGCTTCGACCCCGTCTACTTCGGTACTGATTCAGGTCTTTTCTGCTGCCTGGCTCCGCGTCGCAGAGCCAGGGAGGGCTGCGTGCTACAGGCTTTCCAAGGTTTGTAACAACACCCGCACCTTGGTCATCGACTCCTGATACTCCGCCTGCCACTCCGAGTCCGCGACAATCCCGCCGCCGCCCCAGCAGCACACCTGACCATCCTTGACCAACAGGCTGCGAATGGCGATGGAGCTGTCCATCTCGCCGCGCACGTCCAGATACACCAGCGAACCGCAATACAACCCGCGCCGGGTCGGCTCCAGCTCGTCGATGATCTGCATCGCGCGAATCTTCGGTGCGCCAGTGATGGAGCCGCCGGGGAAGCTGCCGGCGATCAGGTCGAGGGCGTCTTTATCGTCCGCCAGCTCACCGGTGACGCTGCTCACCAGATGATGCACGTTGGGATAGCTTTCCAGGCTGAACAACTCCGGCACTTTCACCGAGCCGGTACGGCAGGTGCGGCCCAGGTCGTTGCGCAGCAGGTCGACGATCATCAGGTTTTCGGCACGATCCTTGGGGCTGGCCAGCAATTCAGCGGCGTTGGCTGCATCTTCCTCAGGCGTCGCACCCCTTGGCCGGGTGCCCTTGATCGGGCGGGTTTCCACCTGGCGCTGGCTGATTTTGACGAAGCGCTCCGGCGATAAACTCAATACCGCGCCATCATCCGGCAAGCTTTGGAACCCGGAAAACGGTGTTGGGCAGGCTTCGCGCAAGGCGCAGTAGGCCACCCACGGATCGCCACTGCACGGAGCACGGAAACGTTGGGCAAAGTTGACCTGGTAGCAGTCACCGGCCTGGATGTAGTCCTGGATACGGGCGAGGGCGTGCTGGTAGGTGTCGGCTGTCACGTCCGGGGCCATTGGGCCTTGCAGCTTGAAGGTGGCCGATGCGCTGATGGTCGGCTGACCGAACAAGGTAATCAGGCGTTGCCGTTCGCTTTCCGCCAGTTTGGGGTGGAACACCAGTTGGCTGGTCTGCGCCTGGTGATCGCTGATCAAGGCCCAGGCGTACAGGCCAAAGCGTGCATCCGGCAGGTGCAGGTCGTCCACCGCCAGGTGCGGCAGGTGCTCAAGATGACGACCGAAGTCGTAGCTCAGGTAGCCGATGAGGCCGCCGGCAAACGGCAGTTCGTAGGGCGCGGGGATCGTGGCTTCACCCAGCAACGTCAGGTTTTCCCGCAGGCGCTGCAGGAAATCACTGCCGCTTTCGTCGGGCAGTACCGCCAGGGTCGTCTCGGGCCAGGCGCTCAGCAGGTCATAACGGCCGCGCTCGGCCGCCGGTCGGCCACTGTCCAGCAGCACCGCGCCGGGCGCATGGCGGATTGCTGCAAAGTATTCGGCAGGGTTGGCCCGGTAGGGCAGCGGGTGTACGGAGCAGGTCACTGGGTTTATCCCTCGACCGCCGGAATATGCCCAAACATTTCCTGCACAAACTTAACCCGTTCCTCCGGTGTTTCCGTTACGCCCGCCGCCTTCAGCTCTTCCAGTCGAGCCTCCACGGCATGGGTGCGCAAGGTCAGGCCGCAGTCGTTGGCAATCTGGATGTTCAGCCCCGGGCGAGCGTTAAGCTCCAGGATCAACGGACCCTTTTCCTGGTCCAGCACCATGTCCACGCCGATATAGCCCAGGCCGCACAGCTCGTAGCAGCCGGCGGCGAGCTTCATGAAACCGTCCCAGTTGGGCAGTTGCACGCCGTCCACCGCATTGGTGGTGTCGGGGTGCTTGGTGATGATGTTGTTCAGCCAGGTGCCGCGCAGGGTCAGGCCGGTGGCGAGGTCGACACCCACGCCAATCGCGCCCTGGTGCAGGTTGGCCTTGCCGCCGGACTGGCGGGTGGGCAAGCGCAGCATGGCCATCACCGGGTAGCCCATCAGCACAATGATGCGGATGTCCGGTACGCCTTCGTAGCTGATGCTTTTGAAGATCTGGTCAGGCACCACCCGGTATTCGATCAGCGCGCGGTCACGGTGGCCGCCGAGGGAATACAGGCCGGTGAGGATGCTGGAAATCTGATGCTCGATTTCTTCATGGCTGATGATCTTGCCGGAGACGGTCCGGTAGCGCCCTTCAAAACGGTCGGCGATCACCAGGATACCGTCACCACCGGCGCCCTGGGCCGGCTTGATCACGAAGTCGCTGCGCCCGCCGATGATCTCGTCGAGCTTGTCGATTTCCTTCTCGGTGGAAATGACCCCGTACATTTCCGGCACGTGGATGCCGGCGGCCATGGCCCGTTCCTTGGTGATGATCTTGTCATCGACGATCGGATACAGGCTGCGCTTGTTGTACTTGAGCACGTAGTCGGCATTTCGCCGGTTGATGCCCATGATCCCCCGCGCTTCCAGGGCCTTCCAGGTCTTCCAGAAGCCGAACATTACGAGTCAGCCTTGAGGAAGGCCTTGAAACGCACCAGTTCGGTCAGGCGGTAGCCGCGATAACGACCCATGGCCAGCATGAAGCCCACCAGGATCAACAGGATCGCCGGGAAGGTGAACACGAAGTAGATCAGTTCCGGCACGCTCATGATGATGTGCGCCAGGGAAGCGGCGAACAGCGTGCCGATCGCGACTTTCATCGCATGGCCGCCACCGCGTTCTTCCCAGGTGATCGACAGGCGTTCGATGGTCATGGTCAGGATCACCATCGGGAACAGTGCCACCGACAACCCGCGCTCCAGGCCGAGCTTGTGGCTGAACAGACTGATGGCGGCGATCAGCACCACCACGAAGGTCAGCACCACCGAGAGCCTCGGCAGCATCTGCAGCTTCAAGTGTTCCAGGTAAGACCGAAGCGACAGCCCCAGCGCCGTAATAATGGTGAACAGCACAATCCCGAAGCCCAGCTGTGTCTCTCGGAACGCCAGGGCAATCAGCACCGGGGTAAACGTGCCAAGGGTCTGCAGGCCGATCAGGTTGCGCAGGATCAGGATCACCAGCACGCCAATCGGGATCATCACCATGATCATGAAGGTCTGCTGGGTTTGCAGCGGCAGGCCGTACAGCGAGTACTCGAGGAAGTTGGCGTCGGTGTTTTCGTCCGTCAGCTTGGCCAGGCGAATCGCGTTCATTTCGCTGTTGTTGAGGCTGAAGGTCACCATGGCCTTCTTGCCGCCGTCGACGGTGATCAGGTTTTCATCACCGGTCCACCACAGCAGGCGGTCGGCCGGCAGGCCTTGCTCGCCGGTGTCGGGGTTGAAGTACAGCCAGTCGTTGCCATTGAAACTGCGCAGCCAGAGTTCCGGGGTTTGCGGCTGGTCGGCCACCAGGCGGATGGTGTGGACCTTTTCCACCGGCACATGGGCGATGGACAGCAGCAACTCGACGATCTTGGCCTTGTGCGGCGTCGACGGGTCGCCCGCCAGCAGCAGCTTCACGTTGTCGTCGTTGAGGTTGTTGGTGCGCTTGATGGCTTCGCTGATAAAGGTCTCGACGTCGGCCGAGTGCTGGCGGATCGGCGCCAGCAGGGCTTCGGCGGCGATTTTTTCCGGGCCTTCGACGGCGATGCTGTCGCGGAAGGTCGGGCCCTTGACCTTGATCTTTTCACCGCTGTAACGCTTGGTCAGCACCAGGCGGTAGTAGAGGGTCTGGTTGCCCTTGGCCCGGCGTGCCGACCAGGTGACCTTGCGGTTGCCGTCGAGGCGATTGACGCTGACGCCGTAGTTATTCGAGATAAAGCTTTCATTCAGGCTGACGAAGTCGCGGCTCAGGGGCGGCACGAACATCTGGATTTTCACCGGGTCCTTGGCGCTGGCGACGAACTCGACCTTGGCGTCGATGTTCCACAGGTCGTCGGTGGCGTCCTCGGTGACGGGAATCCCCAGCACGAAAATCTGATAGGCGGTGACCGAAATGCCCAAGACCACCAAAACGGCGATCAGGATTTTCAGGTGCAGATTAAGAGAGCGCATTCAAATTACTCAGCGGTATGAGCGTCGGAGGCGCAGGCAGGTTTGCCCGCCGCGTATTTAAGACTGGGGTCGACCAGCGCATCAAAGCGTTTCAGCGCTTCGGAGCCGATCAGCAGCGGGTATTGGAAGGCGCTGCGGTCAGTCAAGTTCACTTCGATACTGCGTAAAGCGGTGCCCATGCAGATGTCCAGGGCGATGACTGGACGGGCGGTGTAGTTCTTGTCTTCATCGGGGTCGTAGTCACCGGCGCGGCGCTTGATCTTGCTCACGCGGGCCAGGGGACGCTCGATGGGGTGGGAGTGTGCGGTGTCGATGGCCAGGTAGAAGCGCACCCAGGACTCGCCGTTGCGCTTGAAGCGCTTGATGTCGCGGGCGCTCAAGGACGCGGTCTTGGCGCCGGTGTCGAGCTTGGCGGCCACTTCCAGGTCAATGCCGGCCAACTTGGCGTATTCATTGAGTCCATAAACGGTCTTCTCGGCAGCAACGCCAAGGCCCGGGATAAACAGTAGAAGCAAAAGGGGGAAGGGCTTGAGTCTCATAAATCCTGACGCGGTGCAGTGCGATGTTCAATTCAAGGCGACTGGCATTGCTGCGCAAGCTCCCTCGTGCGCCTTTTCATCCAGGGATGTGAGGCAAAAGTGGCCGGCATTCTAACATGAAGGTTTTCTGGCGCCAGCGCTGGCAGCCGGCCATGCCCCGATAGAGTGCAAGGCGGGTTATTAGACGATTGTCGACAATGTGTATTTATTCTTTGACTATCCGGGGCTGATTGGCTAGTTTTTGCGGCATTGCTTTTAAAGGTGTCGACAATATGCTGGATCAACTGGAAACCCCAGTGATGGCCCAAGACGATTCCCAGACCATGTCCGAGAACGTCTTCCGGCGTATCCAGGCCGCCATCGTCAAGGGCGAAATCGCCCCCGGCAGCAAGATCTCCGAGCCGGAACTGGCGCGCACCTATGGCATCAGCCGTGGCCCGCTGCGCGAGGCGATTCATCGCCTGGAAGGCCAGCGCCTGCTGGTGCGCATCCCCCATGTGGGCGCGCGAGTGGTCTCGTTGAGCCATGAAGAACTGATCGAACTCTACGAAATCCGCGAATCCCTGGAAGGCATGGCCTGCCGCCTGGCCGCCGAGCGCATGACCGACGCCGAGATCGAAGAGCTGCGCCAGGTGTTGCACACCCACGAGCGCGATGCGGCCTTCCAGGCCGGTGTCGGCTACTACCAGCAGGAAGGCGACTTCGATTTTCATTACCGGATAATTCAAGGCGCCGGTAACCGCACCCTGACCCAAATGTTGTGCGGCGAGCTGTATCAGTTGGTGCGCATGTACCGCATCCAGTTCTCCGCCACCCCCAATCGTCCACGCCAGGCCTTTGCCGAGCATCACCGCATCCTTGACGCGATTGCCGATCGCGACGGTGAACTGGCCGAGTTGTTGATGCGCCGGCATATCGGCGCCTCCAAACGCAACATTGCCCGTCACTTCCCGGACGGCGCTCCCCAATCACGAGGTGAGTCATGAGTTCCAATAACAACACCACTCCAGGCCAGCGTTTCCGTGACGCGGTTGCCAGCGAGCACCCGTTGCAGGTAGTCGGCGCGATCAACGCCAACCATGCGCTGCTGGCCAAGCGCGCCGGCTTCAAGGCGATCTACCTGTCGGGTGGCGGGGTGGCTGCCGGCTCCCTCGGTGTGCCGGACCTGGGCATCACCGGCCTGGATGACGTGCTGACGGACGTGCGCCGCATCACCGACGTGTGCGACCTGCCGCTGCTGGTGGACGTGGACACCGGTTTCGGCTCCTCCGCGTTCAACGTGGCGCGCACCGTCAAGTCGATGATCAAGTTCGGCGCGGCGGCGATCCATATCGAAGACCAGGTGGGCGCCAAGCGTTGTGGCCATCGCCCGAACAAAGAAATCGTGTCCCAGCAGGAAATGGTCGACCGCATCAAGGCTGCGGTGGATGCGCGTACCGATGACAGTTTCGTGATCATGGCCCGCACCGACGCACTGGCCGTGGAAGGTCTGGAATCCGCCCTGGAACGTGCGGCCGCCTGCATTGAGGCCGGTGCCGACATGGTGTTCCCGGAAGCCATCACTGAGCTTGAGATGTACAAGCTGTTCGCCTCTCGCGTGAAAGCGCCGATCCTGGCCAACATCACCGAATTCGGTGCGACACCTCTCTATACCGTCGATCAACTGAAATCTGCGGATGTTTCCATCGTCCTGTACCCGCTCTCGGCCTTCCGCGCCATGAACAAGGCGGCCGAGAACGTCTACACCGCGATCCGTCGCGACGGCACCCAGCAGAACGTGATCGACACCATGCAAACCCGCATGGAGCTTTATGATCGCATCGACTACCACACCTTCGAGCAGAAGCTCGACGCGCTGTTCGCCGCCAAGAAGTAACGCGAGCGCCTCACTAATAACTACAAGATTGGAGATAACCATGGCCGAAGCAAAAGTACTCAGTGGAGCTGGCCTGCGTGGCCAGGTTGCCGGGCAAACCGCACTGTCCACCGTGGGCCAGGCCGGTGCCGGCTTGACCTATCGCGGCTACGACGTGCGCGAACTCGCCGCCGATGCCCAGTTTGAAGAAGTCGCTTACCTGCTGCTCTACGGCGAACTGCCGACCAAAGCCGAACTGGCCGCCTACACCGCCAAGCTCGGCAAACTGCGCGACCTGCCCCAGGCGCTGAAAGAAGTGCTGGAACGCATCCCCGCCGACGCGCACCCGATGGACGTGATGCGCACCGGTTGCTCGTTCCTGGGCAATATCGAGCCGGAGAAAGACTTCTCCGTGCAGCGCGATGTGACCGACCGCCTGCTGGCCGCGTTCCCGGCGATCATGTGCTACTGGTACCGCTTCAGCCACGACGGCCAGCGCATCAACTGCGTGACCGACGAGCCGAGCATCGGCGGGCACTTCCTGCACCTGCTGCACGACAAGAAGCCCAGCGACTTGCACGTCAAGGTGATGAACGTGTCGCTGATTCTCTACGCCGAGCACGAATTCAACGCCTCGACCTTCACCGCCCGCGTGTGTGCGTCGACCCTGTCGGACCTGTATTCCTGCGTCACCGCCGCGATCGGCTCCCTGCGCGGCCCGCTGCACGGCGGCGCCAATGAAGCGGCGATGGAGATGATCGAGCGTTTCTCTTCCGCCCAGGAAGCGGTGGAAGGCACCCTCGGCATGCTGGCGCGCAAGGACAAGATCATGGGCTTTGGCCACGCGATCTATAAAGACAGCGACCCGCGTAACGAGGTGATCAAGGGTTGGTCGAAAAAACTCGCGGACGAAGTGGGCGACACCGTGTTGTTCCCGGTTTCCGAAGCCATCGACAAGACCATGTGGGAGCAGAAGAAACTGTTCCCCAACGCCGACTTCTACCATGCCTCGGCGTACCACTTCATGGGCATCCCGACCAAGCTGTTCACCCCGATTTTCGTCTGCTCGCGGCTTACAGGGTGGGCCGCGCATGTATTTGAACAGCGTGCCAACAACCGCATCATCCGTCCGAGCGCCGAGTACATCGGCGTTGAGCAGCGCAAGTTCGTGCCAATCGAACGTCGCTGAGTGGAGAAACCGCTGATCTTGGGGTGAAACCGGATCAAAAATGTGGGAGCGGGCTTGCTCGCGAAGGCGGTGTGACAGTCGCCATGTGTGTTGCATGACACACCGCTTTCGCGAGCAAGCCCGCTCCCACATTTTGATCGCATTCCACCTTGGATCAGCACCGGTTCTTCCTTTTGCAACTACCGTGACCGAGTCCTGACGATGAACACTGAACACCGCAAAGCGCTCCCCGGCAGCCGCCTCGATTTCTTTGACGCCCGCGCGGCAGTCGATGCAATCACCCCCGGCGCCTACGCCACACTGCCGTACACCTCCCGCGTGCTCGCGGAAAACCTGGTGCGTCGCTGTGACCCCGCAACCCTCAATGCCTCCTTGAGCCAACTGATCGAGCGCAAACGCGACCTCGACTTCCCGTGGTTCCCGGCCCGCGTGGTGTGCCACGACATCCTCGGCCAGACCGCCCTGGTGGACCTTGCCGGCCTGCGCGACGCCATCGCCCTGCAAGGCGGTGACCCGGCCCAGGTCAACCCGGTGGTGCCGACCCAACTGATCGTCGACCACTCCCTGGCCGTCGAAGCCGGTGGTTCTGACCCGCAGGCGTTCGAGAAAAATCGCGCCATCGAAGACCGTCGCAACGAAGACCGTTTCCACTTTATCGAGTGGACCAAAAAGGCCTTCAAGAACGTCGACGTGATCCCGCCGGGCAACGGCATCATGCACCAGATCAACCTGGAGAAAATGTCTCCGGTGATCCAGGTACGTGACGGCGTGGCCTTCCCGGATACCTGCGTCGGCACCGACAGCCACACGCCTCACGTTGATGCCTTGGGCGTGATCGCCATCGGCGTTGGCGGCCTTGAAGCAGAGAGCGTGATGCTCGGCCGCGCCTCGTGGATGCGCCTGCCGGAAAGTGTTGGCGTGGAGCTGACGGGCAAGCTGCAACCGGGCATCACCGCCACCGACATGGTGCTGGCGCTGACCGAGTTCCTGCGCAAGCAGAAGGTCGTCGGTGCGTGGCTGGAGTTCTTCGGTGAAGGTGCTTCGGCGCTGACCCTGGGCGACCGTGCCACCATTTCCAACATGGCCCCGGAATACGGCGCCACCGCCGCGATGTTTTACATCGACCAACAGACCATCGCCTACCTGAAGCTCACCGGCCGTGAAGACGAGCAAGTCACCCTGGTGGAGCAGTACGCTCGCCACACCGGCCTGTGGGCGGACGACCTCAAGGGCGCGCAATACGAGCGTGGCCTGAGCTTCGATTTGTCCTCGGTGGTGCGCAACATGGCCGGCCCGAGCAACCCCCACGCCCGCGTCGCCACCAGCGATCTGGCGGCCAAGGGCATCTCCGGCCAGTGGGATGACGTGCCGGGGCAAATGCCCGACGGCGCGGTGATCATCGCCGCCATCACCAGTTGCACCAACACCAGCAACCCGCGCAACGTGATTGCCGCCGGCCTGCTGGCACGCAATGCCAACAAGCTCGGCCTGGCCCGCAAGCCGTGGGTCAAGTCGTCCCTGGCACCGGGTTCGAAAACCGTCGCGATGTACCTCGACGAAGCCGGGCTGACCACCGAGCTGGAGCAGTTGGGTTTCGGCGTGGTGGCGTTCGCCTGCACCACCTGCAACGGCATGTCCGGCGCACTCGATCCGGTGATCCAGCAAGAGATCATCGACCGCGACCTGTACGCCACCGCCGTGCTTTCGGGTAACCGCAACTTCGACGGCCGTATCCACCCGTACGCCAAGCAAGCGTTCCTCGCGTCGCCGCCGCTGGTGGTGGCCTATGCGATTGCCGGCACCATCCGTTTCGACATCGAAAAAGACGTGCTGGGCCTGGACGCCAATGGCAAGGAAATCCGCCTCAAGGACATCTGGCCAAGCGACGAAGAAATCGACGCGGTGGTCAAGGCGTCGGTCAAGCCGGAGCAGTTTCGCCAGGTGTACATCCCGATGTTCGCGATCCACGAAGACACCGGCCCGAAGGTCACGCCGCTGTACGACTGGCGCCCGCAGAGCACCTACATCCGTCGCCCGCCGTACTGGGAAGGTGCCCTGGCCGGTGCACGTCCGCTCAAGGGCATGCGCCCGCTGGCGGTGCTGCCGGACAACATCACTACCGATCACCTGTCGCCGTCCAACGCGATCATGCCGGGCAGCGCCGCCGGCGAATACCTGGCGAAAATGGGCCTGCCGGAAGTCGACTTCAACTCTTACGCGACCCATCGTGGCGACCACTTGACCGCGCAGCGCGCCACCTTCGCCAACCCGAAACTGTTCAATGAAATGGTGGTTGAAGACGGTAAGGTCAAACAGGGTTCGCTGGCGCGCCTGGAGCCGGAAGGCAAGGTCACGCGCATGTGGGAAGCCATCGAAACCTACATGGAGCGCAAGCAGCCGCTGATCATCATTGCCGGCGCCGACTACGGCCAGGGTTCGTCCCGTGACTGGGCGGCCAAGGGCGTACGCCTGGCCGGTGTTGAAGCGATTGCCGCCGAAGGTTTCGAGCGCATCCACCGCACCAACCTGGTGGGCATGGGCGTGCTGCCGCTGGAGTTCCTGCCGGGCACCGACCGCAAGACCCTGAAAATCGACGGCACGGAAACCTACGACGTGATCGGTGAACGCACCCCGCGTGCGCAACTGACGTTGCTGATCAACCGCAAGAACGGCGAGCGTGTCGAGGTGCCGGTGACCTGCCGGCTGGACACGGCTGAAGAAGTGTCGATCTACGAGGCGGGCGGCGTGTTGCAACGTTTTGCCCAGGACTTCCTGGAATCGGCTGTAACTGCCTGATAACTGCGGCCGGGGTCAACGCCCCGGCCCATGAGGACCACCATGGCACACGTACCGCAGATCAAGATTCCCGCCACCTACATGCGTGGCGGCACCAGTAAAGGCGTGTTTTTCAGCCTCAAGGATTTGCCCGAGTCGGCCCAGGTGCCGGGCGCGGCGCGGGATGCGTTGTTGTTGCGGGTGATCGGCAGCCCCGACCCGTATGACAAGCAAATCGACGGCATGGGCGGCGCGACTTCCAGCACCAGCAAAACCGTGATCCTGGCCAAAAGCACCCGCGCCGATCACGACGTGGACTACCTGTTCGGCCAGGTGTCCATCGACAAACCGTTCGTGGACTGGAGTGGCAACTGCGGCAACCTGTCGGCGGCGGTGGGTTCGTTCGCCATCAGCGCCGGCCTGGTAGATGCCGCGCGCATTCCGCACAACGGCTTGGCCGTGGTGCGGGTGTGGCAGGCGAATATCGCCAAGACCATCATCGCTCACGTACCGATCACCGACGGTGCGGTGCAGGAAACCGGCGACTTCGAACTCGACGGCGTGACCTTCCCGGCCGCCGAGGTGCAGTTGGAATTCATGGACCCGGCGGCGGAAGAAGAGGGCGGCGGTGGCTCAATGTTCCCTACCGGCAACCTGGTGGATGACCTGGAAGTGCCGGGTGTCGGCACGTTCAAGGCGACGCTGATCAATGCCGGGATTCCCACCATCTTCATCAACGCCCAGGACCTGGGCTACACCGGCACCGAGTTGCAGGGCGCGATCAATGGCGACCCCAAAGCCCTGGCGATGTTTGAAACCATCCGCGCCCATGGTGCGCTGCGCATGGGCTTGATCAAACACCTGGACGAAGCGGCCCAGCGTCAGCACACGCCGAAGGTGGCGTTTGTGGCGCGGCCTGCGGACTACGTGGCGTCCAGCGGCAAGGCGATCAGGGCGGGTGATGTCGACCTGCTGGTGCGGGCGCTGTCCATGGGCAAGTTGCACCACGCGATGATGGGCACGGCGGCGGTGGCGATTGGCACGGCGGCGGCGATTTCCGGCACGCTGGTGAATTTGGCGGCGGGCGGCGTGGAGCGCAATGCGGTGCGGTTCGGGCATCCCTCCGGGACGTTGCGCGTAGGCGCCGAGGCCAGCCAGATCGACGGTGAATGGGTCGTGAAAAAAGCCATCATGAGCCGCAGTGCGCGAGTGTTGATGGAAGGGTTCGTACGCGTCCCCGGCGACTCTTTCTAACCGATCGTTCCCACGCAGAGCGTGGGAACGAACACCCTGACCCTGAGGATGGACCACACCTAACCCACTTTGGAGTACTGCCATGAGCGCCAACGTCGACCAGAACAACCGCCCCGACTACGACCAGGTCCTGCAGGACATCGCCGACTACGTACTGAATTTCAGGATCGAATCCCGCGATGCCCTCGACACCGCCCGCAACTGCCTGATGGACACCCTCGGTTGCGGCCTGCTGGCCCTGCGTTTCCCGGAGTGCACCAAGCACCTGGGGCCGATCGTCGAAGGCACGGTGGTGCCGTTCGGCGCACGGGTGCCGGGCACCTCGTTCCGCCTGGACCCGGTCAAGGCCGCATGGGACATCGGCTGCATCGTGCGCTGGCTCGACTACAACGACACCTGGCTTGCCGCCGAATGGGGTCACCCTTCCGATAACCTCGGTGGCATCCTCGCGGTCGCCGACCATCTCTCGCAAAAACGCCTGGCCAACGGCGACGCACCGCTGACCGTGCGGGCAGTGCTTGAGGCGATGATCATGGCCCACGAAATCCAGGGTGTGATTGCCCTGGAAAACTCCTTCAACCGTGTCGGCCTTGACCACGTGCTGCTGGTGAAAGTCGCCTCCACCGCCGTCACCGCCAAGCTGATGGGCGCCAACCGTGAGCAACTGCTGTCGGCCCTGTCCCAGGCGTTTGTCGATGGCCAGGCATTGCGTACTTACCGTCATGCGCCGAACGCCGGCTCGCGCAAGTCGTGGGCGGCGGGGGATGCGTCGAGTCGCGGGGTGCGCCTGGCGGATATCGCCATGCGCGGCGAGATGGGCATTCCCGGTGTGTTGAGCGCGCCGCAGTGGGGCTTCTATGACGTGCTGTTCAGCCACACCAACAAGGACCTGGCGCTCAAGCCCGAAGACAAGCGCGCCTTCAGCCTGTCGCAGCCCTACGGCACGTATGTGATGGAGAACGTGCTGTTCAAGATCAGCTTCCCCGCCGAGTTCCACGCACAAACCGCCTGCGAGGCAGCAGTCACCCTGCACCCACAGGTGAAGCACCGCCTGCATGAGATCGACAAGATTGTGATCACCACCCACGAATCGGCGATCCGGATCATCTCCAAGGTCGGGCAGTTGGCCAACGCGGCGGACCGCGATCATTGCCTCCAGTACATGACCGCCGTACCGCTGGCGTTTGGCAACCTGGTGGCCGAGCAATACGAAGATGAATTCCACGCGGCCCATCCGATCATCGATGAGCTGCGCGAAAAGATGGTCATCGTCGAGGAGCCGCGCTACAGCCGCGAATACCTGGAGGCCGACAAGCGCTCCATCGCCAATGCGGTGCAGGTGTTCTTCAAGGATGGTTCCAGCACCGAACAGGTGGCCGTGGAATACCCGATTGGCCACCGTCGCCGTCGGGTGGATGGCATTCCGTTGCTGGAAGACAAGTTCAAGGCCAATCTGGCGACCCGGTTTACCGCGCAGCGCAGTGCCGAGATTTTTGCGCTGTGCAAGGATCAGGCACGGCTTGAGGCCACTGCGGTAAACCGGTTTGTGGACCTGTTCGTCATCTGAAGAACACCACTGGTCAAATGTGGGAGCGGGCTTGCTCGCGAATGCGGAGTGTCAGCCAATACATATATGGCTGATCCACCGCATTCGCGAGCAAGCCCGCTCCCACATTAAAGCTACATGCTGCCTTCCACATCATCCAGGCTGAACGTCTCGGTATGGTCGTCATAGGAGAAGATCTCCGCATACCGCCCCCAGGCCACCACGCTTTCCAGGGTTTTCTCCACAAAGGCTTCCGTCATCGAGTCTTCCAGCTCCTGCTCGAAGCGCACCCGTGGCGCCCGGTGGCCGCTGCGCTCAAGCAACACCTGGTGAATGCGCGCGGCCAATGGCACGTGGCGGATCAAGTGTTCGGCGAACAGGGTTTTACGCTCCTGGGTGCCGTAGTCGGCGAACAGTTTGCCGGCATCGGTCAGGGTGATATCGGCACCCTTGAGTTCGGCGAAACCCAAATGCTCAAGCATCTCCGCCACCGGGAACAGATCGTCGACTTCCAGCAAACGCCGTTCAGCCACGGTCGGCAGGCCGGCGTGGCCATTGTAGGGCTCGGCGGCCAGGGTTTCGATCAGGCCAGCCATCAGGTTGGTGGAGACTTCCGGCAACAGGCTGCCCATTTTCAGCTCAGGCAAACCTCTGCTCGCGTCGGCGCTGCGGCGGTCGGTCATCAGGGCGTAGATGTCGTCGACCATTTGCCGGAAGGTCGGGTCCAGGCGGTTGCGCGGGTGGGCAAACGGCACCTTGATCTCGGCCACCACCCGGCCAGGGTTGGACGACAGCACCAGGATACGGTCGCACATCAGCACCGCTTCTTCGATGTTGTGGGTCACGATCAGGATCGACTTGATCGGCAGTTGCTTGCCGCTCCACAGATCCAGCAGGTCGGTGCGCAGGGTTTCGGCGGTGAGTACGTCCAGCGCCGAGAACGGTTCGTCCATCAGCAGCAGGGTCGGGTTCACCACCAGCCCGCGGGCGAAACCCACGCGTTGGCGCATGCCGCCGGACAGTTCGCGCGGGTAGGCGTTTTCAAAACCGTCCAGGCCGATCAGGTCGATGGCCGCCAGGGCGCGCCTGCGGGATTCCTTGCGCTCGACCTGCAAGGCTTGCAGGCCGGCCTCGACGTTTTCCAGCACGGTCAGCCACGGGAACAGCGCGAAGGTCTGGAACACCATGGCCACGCCTTCGGCCGGGCCGGTGAGTGGCGCGCCGTTGTAGCGCACTTCGCCCGACGACGGCTGAATCAGCCCGGCGATGATGCGCAGCAAGGTCGACTTGCCCGAGCCGGACCGGCCGAGCATGCCGACAATCTCGCCTTCGTGCAGGCTCAGGTCCACGCCGCTGAGGACTTGCAGCTCGTCTTTACCTTTGCCGAACACCCGGTTCACGTTTTTCAACGAGTAGATTTCCGGAGTGTCGGCGGCATGCTCGGTATAGGTAGTCATCACAGCGAGTCCCATCAATTCAGACGAAGTTTGTTTTCAGCCATGGCGTACATCGGCCGCCACACAGCGCGGTTGAACGCCACCACGAAGATCGACATCACCACCACGCCCAGGGCGATCTTCGGGAAGTCGCCGGCCGCGGTGGTCTGGGCGATGTAGGCGCCCAGCCCGTGGGCGACCACGTTGTCGTGGCCCCAGGACACGTACTCGGACACGATACTGGCGTTCCAGGCCCCCCCCGAGGCGGTAATCGCGCCGGTGACGTAGTACGGGAAAATCCCCGGCAGCATCACCTTGCGCCACCACAACCAGCCGCGAATGCGGAAGTTGGCGGCGGCTTCCTTGAAGTCATTCGGGAACGCGCTGGCTCCGGCGATCACGTTGAACAGGATGTACCACTGGGTGCCCAGCACAATCAGCGGGCTCAGCCAGATATCCGGGTTGAGGTTGTAGTGCAGGATCACGATGACGAACACCGGGAACAGCAGGTTCGCCGGGAAGGCCGCAAGGAACTGCGCCAGCGGCTGGATTTTTTCCGCAAGCGCAGGGCGCAAGCCGATCATCACGCCCAGCGGCACCCAGATCAGCGAGGCGATCAGGATCAGGCCGACCACCCGCAACAACGTGATCAGCCCTAGCACGAATACATGGCCGACTTCGGCCAGGGTCACTTCGGTGCCGACGTACTGCACGATGTGGTACAGCGCATAAGCGGCCAGCAGCGCGATGAGTGCGCCCCATACCCAGTCGATCACTTTTGACGCTTTCGGGGTTTCTGCCGGCAGCGCCTTGAGTGCACCGCCCGCGAGGCTGAAGCGCTTGTTGCCAATGCGGCTGATGGCGCGGGTGACAGGCCGCAGGATGCGCTGGACGATGCGCGTGCGCTGGATCAGGTTCAGCAGCCAGGATTGCGGCGCGGCACCCTGGGAGGCGGTGGTTTCCATGCGGAACTTGTCGGCCCAGGCCACCAGTGGGCGGAACAGGAACTGGTCGTACATCAGGATGACCACAATCATCGCCAGGATCACGTAGCCCACGGCGTGCAGGTCTTTCTGGGCAATCGCCAGGGCCAGGTATGAGCCCACGCCCGGCAAGGTGATGGTCTTGTCACCGACGGTAATGGCCTCGGAGGCGACCACGAAAAACCAGCCGCCGGACATGCTCATCATCATGTTCCACACCAGCCCGGGCATGGCGAAGGGCACGTCGAGCTTCCAGAACCGCTGCCAACCGGAAAGTCGCAGGTTGGTCGACACTTCCACCAGGTCATGGGGCAGCATGCGCAGCGACTGGTAGAAGCTGAACGTCATGTTCCAGGCCTGGCTGGTGAAAATCGCAAAGATGGCCGCGAACTCCGCGCCGAGCACACGCCCGGGGAACAGCAGCAGGAAGAACGTCACTGTGAACGAGATGTAACCCAGCACTGGTACTGATTGCAGGATGTCGAGCACGGGCACCAGCAGTTTCTCGGCGCGCCGGCTTTTGGCGGCCAGGGTGCCGTACAACAGGGTGAACACCAGCGCTGCAACCATCGCCGCCAGCATGCGCATCGTGGTGCGCATCGCGTATTCCGGCAGGTTGGCCGGGTCCAGCGAGATCACTTCACTCTGCAGGGTGGCGATAGGCGCCCAGGTTTCCCGCGCAGTGATGGAGAAAAACAGTAAAAAGCCGATCACCAGGGGCAGGGCGACCAAATCCCAGCGGTTGGGTAGCAAGCGCAATGTGGATGCAGGGATGTAGTGACGGAACACTCTTTTCATAGGCAGTCATTCCTGCAGCGTTCAGGTTCAGGGGCGTGATGGGAGTGAGCTTAGCTGCTGCACGAATGACCCACCGAGAAGGGCGGGCGCTGTTTTCGCGAGTCAGGGGCAACGAGGCGTTGCTGGCGGGATTGTACGTTTCTGAATGTTACAAGCGCATAAATTTGCTGTCAGTTTCCTGTACGAACGGCGACTAGGGCGTCGGCGCCCCGGTCGTCGCTCGGCGGTTATTCAAACCGCAGGATCACCCTGCGATTGTGTTTGCTCTTCTTCTCGATTTTTTCGCAGAACACCCGGCCGATTTCCTCGGTATTGGTCACATGGGTGCCGCCGCAGGGCTGGATATCGATCCCGGCGATTTCAATCACCCGTACTGCCCCCTGGATGACCGGTGGCGCCACCGCCTGGGTGCGAGTGATCTGCAGCAGGGTTGAATACTCCGAGGCGGGCATGGACAGGGTTTTCACCCCATGAGCCTGTTCGATCAAGGCATTGAGGTCACGGGTGATGGTCTCTTTGTCGAGGGTCATTTCCGGCAGGTCGAAATCCAGGCGGCCCTTGTCGGCGCCGATGCTGCAACCGGTCACCGGAGCGTCGATGATCGAGCACAGGAGGTGCAGGCAGGTGTGCATTTTCATGTGCTGGTAGCGACGTTCCCAGTCCAGGCTGGCGTCTACCTGCATCCCGGCGGCCAGTTGCTCGGGGCAGTGTTCTACCTGGTGCCAGATGATCGAGCGCAGCACCGGGTCACGCACGGTGCCGGTGATGTCGACGCGGCTGCCGTCGGGCAGGATGAAATGACCGGTGTCCCCCGGTTGGCCGCCGCCGGTGGGGTAGAACAGCGTGTGCTCCAGGGCGATTCCCTGTTCGCTGACGGCAATCACCCGCGCACTGAAGGCATTCTGGTAAGGCGCGCTGTCGAACAGCGCGAGGGTTTCCATGGTGTGCACGGACATGTTCAACCTCCGACGATCAGTGGGCTGGCTTGCAGCAGGCGACGAACCATCGCGCTCAAGCCAGGAGGAGATAGCAGGGTGATTTCAAATTCGGGCCCGGTCACTTTCAGGTTCAGCGGCAGGCGCGGCGGGTAGGCGTTGGTTTCGATGTGCCGCAGGCGGAATTGCAGGTGATGACGTTCCTTGACTGTCGGCTCCAGCAGCAGGCCGGGCAGGGGATGAAAGTCAGCGTCCAATACCGTCACCTTGTGGCTGGCGTTGACTTCGCCCACCACGTGCAGGCGTTCGTCGAGGGCAAATGCGCCGAGGTAATTGCTGTGGTCCGACTCATCGTTTTTCTGCAGCTGGATCTGGTTGACCACCTTGACCTTGGTGCCGGCCGGCACGTCCTGGGTGATCACGCAGGACGGACTGATGAACACGTTGTCACCGATCAGCACGTAACCGAGCACCCGCGCGCCGGAGCCGACTTCCACGTTGTTGCCCAGCCGCGGGTGGCGCTTGCCGTCCGGGTTGTTGGCGATGCCCCGGGCGCCGAGAGTCACGCCGCAGAGGATGTAGCAGTCGTTGCCGATCTCGCAGGTTTCACCGATGACCGTGCCGTAACCGTGGTCCAGCACAAAGCGCCGGCCGATCCGCGCTGCGGGGTGAATTTCGGCGCCGGACAGGATCTTGCCCTGGTTGCTCAGCTTCAGGGCGATGGCGGAAAACACGCCGTTGTTCTTGTCCGGGAAATTCCACACCAGGTGGGCCAGGCGGTAATACAGCACGGCCTTGAACGAGGCGTAGGACTCCAGGATCAGCTCTCCGCGCCCACGGGACGCCGGGTCGCGCCAGGCATAGGCGATCAGGTCTTCGGCCACCGCCTGGGCCGCCGCCTGGATCAGCGGCGCGAGATGCGCCTCCAGCTGCTTCAACTGCGCAGGCGTAAGCGTGGTGATGAGGTGGGTGAGCAACTCATCGTGCAGTTGTTGCATGTCGATAAAGCCCCCCATGGAGGCACCCCCGCAATAGTTGTTATTCAAAACAGGGCAGATAGCTGTCGGCACTGTCGTAGACCATGGTCAGCACGACGGTGTCGGTGGGCAGCTCCGGCGCCAGCTTGGCGATGGCTACCATGTTGGCGGCCGACGACAGCCCGAGGCTGATGGCGTCGGTGCGCATGATGCGTTTGATCATGTCGAGGCATTCCTGGCGCGACACCTTGAGCATTCCGTCAATGATCGCGACGTTGAGAATGCTCGGGATCAAGCCGATCGACAGGCCCTGGATATGGTGCGGCGCATGGCGGTCGCTGAGCAGGTCGCACTCTTCCGGCTCCACCCCCATCACGCGGATCGCCGGCCAGGTGCTCTTGAGGGTTTCGCCGATGCCGGTGATATGGCCCCCGGTGCCGATGCCGCTGACGAAGTAGTCCACACGCAGCTCGCCGAAGGCGCGGATGATTTCCCGGGCGGTGGTGTCACGGTGGGTCTGCGGGTTGGCGCCGTTGCGCTGCTGGTTGAGCATCACGTAGCTGGGGTTTTCCAGCTGCAGCTCCATGCACTTTTCGCCGTGGGAATTGTTGCCCAGGCGGCTGTCCGACAGCACCACCCTGGCGCCGTACAGGCGCAGCAGTTTCTGCTTCTCGGGGCTGTAGTTGTCGGGGATCACCAGCACCACTTTATAGCCCAGCACGTTACCGGCCATCACCAGGCCGATGCCGGTGTTGCCGCCGCTGGGCTCAATGATGGTTTGCCCTGAGCCACGAATCAGAATGCCCCGGCGCTCGGCGTCGAGGATCATGCCCAGGGCGATGCGTGCCTTGTGGCTTCCGCCGGGGTTGAGGGATTCCAGCTTGGCGTAGACCTCGATGCCGAGGTCTTCGGAAAACTGTTCCAGGCGCACGATGGGCGTTTGGCCAATGGCGTCGAGTATCGAGTTATGCAACATCAAGTAAGAGCCCATGGCCGCTGATCAGTACAAAGGCATGTCGGGTTCGACGTCGCGAACCCAGTGTTTCATGCCACCTTGCAGTACTTTGGTGTTGGCGAATCCGGCGGCCAGCAAGGTGCTGGCGGCTTGCTCCGCGCGGGTCCCGGCGTAGCAGATGAGGTAGTGCGTGTTGTCGCGGCTGAGGTTGGCGAGTTGCCCGTCGAGCTCGGCCAGCGGGATGTGCACCACCCCCGGCAACTTGCACACTTCCAGCTCGCTGGCGTCCCGCACATCCAGCAGTACGTCGGCCTTGCTGTGTTGCTCGAGCAGTTGCTTGAGCACCCGCGGCTTGATGTAGCGTTCTTCGGCCAGGGAAGGTTGGCTTGGCAGGGCGTCGGCGCAGACGGCGGGGGCGATGGTTTGGCTGTGGCGCAGTTCCGAGCAGCAAGGGCAGTCGGCGCGGCGCTTGAAGCGGATCTCGCTGAACTTCATCGCCAGCGCATCAAAGCGCATCAGCCGGCCCGAGAGTGGTTCGCCAATGCCGATCAGCAGCTTGATCGCCTCGGTGGCCTGGATCATCCCGACCACCCCGGGTAATACGCCGATGACCCCGCCGGCGCTGCAGTTGGGCGCCAGTTCCGCCGGTGGTGCCTGGGGAAACAGGCAGCGATAGCACGGCCCGCCTTTATAGTTGAGCACGCTGATCTGCCCGTCGAAGCGGTAGATGGCGCCGTACACCAACGGCTTGCCCAACTGCACGCAAGCGTCGTTGACCAGGTAGCGGGTTTCGAAATTGTCGGTGCCGTCGATCACCAGGTCATAGGCGCCCACCAGTTCCAGGGCGTTGTCGGTGTTGAAGGCGGTGTCGTAGGTGTTGATCTGGATGTGGCTGTTGAGGTCCTGCAAGCGCTGCTTGGCGGACTCGACCTTGGGCAGGCCCAGGGTGCTGTTGCCGTGGACGATCTGGCGTTGCAGGTTGCTGCTTTCCACCACGTCGAAATCCACCAGCCCCAGGGTGCCGATGCCGGCTGCCGCCAGGTACAGGCTGATGGGCGAACCGAGGCCGCCGGTGCCGATGATCAGCACGCGGGCTTTCTTCAGGTTCAACTGGCCTTCGCGGCCGACGCCGGGCAGGGTGATGTGGCGCACGTAGCGCTGCACTTCTTCGTTGCTCAGTTGGTCGACGTCCATGCCGCCGGAGGTGGCCAGCAGTACTTCGATTTTGGCTTCTTCCGGTAACCTGTCATCGGCGTTGATCAGTTCTTCTTCGGCGATAAAGAGGAAGTGCTCCTTGATCTGGTTGTTATTTTCGTGAAACAGGTGCGCACGTAAATTCGGATGGTTATCGCACAGGTTTTCAATGACTTCGCGCAATGTCGATCCGGCACCCTCGAGGGTCGATGCTGGCAGCTTGGCCACGCGGACCAGGATGTCGGGGAAAGAGACAGCGTTCATGCACAACTCCGTTTGCAGGTCGTTGAAGGGGTTTTGGGCGAAACGTTTGCCATCCCAGGCAAACAGCTTGGAACCTTGGGTCTTGCCCTGGCGAACATCCACCACCAGGTAACTTACGGGGTAGATCGGCTCGCCCATGAAGAGGGCCTTGTCCTGGTCTTCGTCGCTGAAATACGCGCCGACGTCAGGGTGGGAGTGGTAGATCACCACCACCGGGTTATCACCGCGAAACGCCTTGTTCATCATCAGCGTGTCGGCCACCGAAAAGGTGTAGCCGTTGGCGGCGCTGCGTGGATACATCTCGGGGTTCTTGCGGTGCAGCTCGTTCTGGATGTTGCTGCCCAGGTACACGCTGCCATCGGCGAAAACGAAGCCGCAGCATTCCTCGGGGTAGCTGCGGTCGGCGTGGGCGTAGATCTGCTCCAGTGCGCTTGGGCTCAGGACCTTCATCTCAGTTTTTCTTCGCCAGGAGCTTTTCGATGGGCAGCTTGGTGATGGCAAAGCCGGCCAGCAGGATCGCCGAATACATCATCAGGTCCCTGGAAATCTGCACGCCCTCGTACCAGGCCCCGATGATCACCGCGAACACCGGGAAGATGATGAACACGAAGGACAAAATGATCGGGCTCAGGCGCTTGAGCAGCATGAAATACACGATAAAGCCGCCCACCGAGGCCACCAGCCCGAGGTAGAACAGCGCACTCCAGGAACGCAGGGTGATGTCTTCAAAGGTCGGGGTTTCAAACCACAGCCCGGCGACAAACAGCATCAACCCGGCGATGCCGATGGGCAGGGTGTTGTAGGTGATCACGCTGATGGCACTGCCTTGTTTCTTGGTAATCACGTAGCACAAGGCATGCATGATCGCGGCGGCGAGGATCGCCAGCACGCCGAAGAACTCGGCATGGTCCAGGTGCAGGCCCTGGCTCTTGATGATCATGTACAGGCTGCCGAAACCGATGGCGATACCGATCACCTGGGAAAAGTAGATGCGCTCGCGCAGGAACAGCGCGGAGAAAATCAGGATAAACACCGGCATGCAGCTGAACAGCAGCGCGGTAAGGCCGGACGAAACATGCATCTCGCCGTAGTTGAGCAGGTAATACGGAACGCTGAAGTAGGACAGCGTCACAAACACGAAAAACCAGCGGCTTTCCCGGGGAAACAGGATCGGCTCGCGGCGCACCCAGGCGAAACACAGGAACAGCGGAAACGCGATCAGGAACCGCAGCCCGGCGGAGGTCAGCGGTGGCACGCTTTCCACAGCGATCTTGATGCCCAGCCAGGTAGTGCCCCAGCTGAGACACACGATCAGGAACATCACACTGGTAATCAGCCCGGCCAACCACTGCTTGTGAGTTTTTGTTTTTTCAGCATTTTCGAGAACGGCGGACATTGGCATCGTGACATTGCTTCCATGAGACCGAATTGACCTCTATATTGAGTGCCATGATTCGGTGATTGAACCCGTAAAAGCACACTATTAGGGCGAATGATGGCTGTCAAAACAAATATTGACATGGTGTCAATTATGCGAGAAGGACTCTCCAACGGGCAGGGCGTGAAGTACAAGCGCCTGTCCGATGTCATGGAGCGAGGCATCCTTGAAGGCTTGATTGAACCGGGAAGAAAACTGCCGCCTCATCGGGTGCTTTCCGACAATCTGGGGGTCACCATTGGCACCATCAGCCGCGCCTACGGTGAGCTGGAACGCCTGGGGCTGGTAGTGGCGCGGGTCGGCGACGGCACTTTCGTACGCAAGCGTGGGATGGAGCGCCAGCGGGATGAAGGCTTTCGCAACTTCAGCGACGAGCCGCGGCAATACTTTGATATGAGCCGCAACATGCACATCCCCGGGCAGGAGACCACGTTCCTGGCCCAGAGCTTCCAGACGCTGGCGAACAACGCCAAGTTCTTGCAGGACATCAGTGCCTACACCCCGGATGCCGGGCTGCCGCGTTACCGGGCGGCGGGTGCGCAGTGGCTGGTGCAGCGGGATTTCCACCCGATTCCCGAGCAGGTGATTTGCGTGAACGGCGGCCAGCATGGGTTGCTCTGCGCAATGATGGCGCTGTTGCGAGCCGGCGATACGGTGGTGACCGAACAGTTGACCTATCCGGGGCTGATCACCGCCGCGCGCATGCTGGGCATCCGCCTGATCGGCCTGGAAATGGATGAAGAAGGGCTGCTGCCGGGGGCGCTGGATGAAGTCTGCCGCAATCACCGGGTGTCGGCGTTGTACTGCACGCCGACCATCCAGAATCCTACGACGGCGGTGCTGTCGGTCCCGCGCCGTGAGGCATTGGTGAAGGTCTGTCGGGAACACAACCTGCTGATTCTTGAGGACGAGGCCCACGGTGTGCTGGTGGAAGACCGTCCGCCGCCCCTGAGTCATTTTGCTCCGGAGCGTACGATTCTGATCAGCAGCCTGAGCAAGGCGGTATCGGCAGGCTTGCGGGTTGGGTACGTGCATGCACCGCCGGCGCTGGTCAGCCGGATTTCTGCGGCCCTGCGTTCCACCTGCTGGATGGCCACGCCGGTCACCCTGGAACTGGCGACCCAGTGGATCGAAAACGGCACGGCGGAACACCTGTTGCACCAGCAGATCCAGGAAATCAGCCGCCGCAAGGCACTGGTGGAAGGTTTGTTGATCGGGCTGGAGTACCGCACTCACCTGAACAGCCCGCACTTCTGGATCGAAGTCCCGGAGCCATGGCGCGCGTCGGAAATCGAGGCGGAGTTAAAGCAGAACAATTACCTGATTGCGACAGCCGAAGCGTTTGCCGTGGGGCAGACGGCGGTGCCGCAATTCATTCGGGCGAGCATCTGCAATACGTCGGGGGATGATCAGTTGCTGCTGGATGGGTTCGATGCGCTGGCGACGGCGCTGGGGCAGGGCGGGGGGCGGTTTCACCTGTGAACCCAACAGCTTGTTGTGAGCATGACCCCTGTGGCGAGGGAGCTTGCTCCCGCTGGGCTGCGAAGCAGCCCCAAAGCCATTCACTAAATACCAGTCGTCTGGTTTACGACTGCTGCGCAGTCGAGCGGGAGCAAGCTGCCTTGCCACAGAAGCTCCCTCGCCACACAAGCACCTTGGCCAGCGCGCGGAGTTACTTGAACCGCCGCTCCACCCCTTTCTCCACCAGTATCTTCGCCGAAATCTCTTCCACCGAAAAATGCGTGGAATTGATGTGCGCAATATTTTCCCGGCGGAACAGATTTTCCACCTCCCGCACTTCAAATTCGCACTGCGCATAGCTGGAGTAACGGCTATTGGGCTTGCGCTCGTTGCGAATCGCCGTCAGGCGGTCCGGGTCGATGGTCAGCCCGAACAGCTTGTGCTGGTGCGCGCGCAGGGCGCTCGGCAGCGTCAGGTGCTCCATGTCGTCTTCGGTCAGCGGGTAGTTGGCCGCGCGAATCCCGAACTGCATGGCCATATAAAGGCAGGTCGGCGTCTTGCCGCAGCGGGACACGCCCACCAGGATCAAATCAGCCTTGTCGTAGTAGTGGGTGCGGGCGCCGTCGTCGTTGTCGAGGGCGAAGTTCACCGCCTCGATCCGCTCCATATAGTTGGAGTTATGGCCAATGGAGTGAGATTTTCCGACAGAGTATGACGAATGTTCACTTAACTCTTGTTCCAGCGGCGCCAGGAAGGTAGAGAAGATGTCGATCATGAAACCATTGGAGGTGGCGAGGATCTCACGAATGTCCTGATTGACGATGGTGTCGAAAATGATCGGACGAAATCCGTCTTTTTCGGCCGCCAGATTGATTTGTTGTACCATGGCTCGCGCTTTATCCACGCTATCGATATAGGGTCGCGTGAATTTGCTGAAGGTAATGTTTTCGAACTGCGCCAGCAGGCTTTGACCCAGGGTTTCGGCTGTAATGCCGGTGCCGTCGGAGATAAAGAAAGCAGATCGTTTCATTTGAGCCTTGGGCCTTAAGCTGATGACGAATCTTGGATATGATAGGCGCGATTTTGCCGTCCCGCAGTGGGCCGCATTCTCACTTATTTTCCAGGTCCAGGCCACAAACGCCGGTAACCGCTCCTACTGAGCCGCCGGCGTCCTGAGCTTTTCCAACACAGAAAGTGGAGAGATCACCTTGGTAGAGTACGTAGTTTCCCTCGATAAGCTCGGCGTCCATGATGTAGAGCACGTAGGGGGCAAGAACGCATCCCTGGGCGAGATGATCAGTAATCTTGCGGGTGCCGGTGTATCGGTGCCAGGTGGTTTTGCCACCACTGCCCAGGCTTACCGTGATTTCCTCGAGTTGAGCGGCCTCAACGATCAGATCCATGCCGCCCTCGATGCGCTGGACGTCGATGACGTCAACGCCCTGGCCAAGACTGGTGCCCAGATCCGTCAATGGATCATGGAAGCCGAATTCCCCGAGAAGCTCAACGCCGAGATCCGCACCGCGTTTGCCACGCTGTCGGCCGGTAACCCGGACATGGCCGTCGCCGTGCGCTCCTCGGCCACCGCCGAAGACCTGCCAGACGCTTCCTTTGCCGGTCAGCAGGAAACCTTCCTGAACATCCGCGGCGTGGAAAACGTGATCCGCGCAGCCAAGGAAGTGTTTGCCTCCCTCTTTAACGACCGTGCTATTTCCTACCGCGTACACCAGGGTTTCGACCACAAGCTGGTGGCCCTGTCTGCCGGTGTGCAGCGCATGGTGCGTTCGGAAACCGGCACCGCCGGCGTGATGTTCACCCTGGACACCGAATCGGGCTTCCGCGACGTGGTGTTCATCACCGGCGCCTACGGCCTCGGCGAAACCGTCGTACAAGGCGCGGTGAACCCGGACGAATTCTACGTCCACAAACACACCCTTGAAGCCGGCCGCCCGGCCATCCTGCGCCGCAACCTGGGCAGCAAGGCGATCAAGATGATCTACGGCGACGAGGCCAAGGCCGGTCGCTCGGTGAAAACCGTTGATGTCGACAAGGCCGAACGCGCGCGTTTCTGCCTGACCGACGCCGAAGTCAGCGAACTGGCCAAACAAGCGATGATCATCGAGAAGCACTACAAGTGCCCGATGGACATCGAATGGGCCAAGGACGGCGACGACGGCAAGCTATACATCGTCCAGGCCCGCCCTGAGACCGTGAAGAGCCGCACCTCGGCCAACGTCATGGAACGCTACCTGTTGAAAGAAACCGGCACCGTGCTGGTGGAAGGCCGTGCCATCGGCCAGCGCATCGGCGCCGGCAAGGTGCGGATCATCAAGGACGTGTCCGAGATGGACAAGGTCCAGCCAGGCGACGTGCTGGTCTCCGACATGACCGACCCGGACTGGGAACCGGTGATGAAGCGCGCCAGCGCCATCGTCACCAACCGTGGCGGGCGTACCTGCCACGCGGCGATCATCGCCCGCGAGCTGGGGATTCCGGCAGTGGTCGGTTGCGGTAACGCCACCCAACTGTTGAAAGACGGCCAGGGCGTAACCGTGTCCTGCGCTGAAGGCGACACCGGCTTCATCTTCGAAGGTGAGCTGGGCTTCGATATCAAGCAAAACTCCATCGACGCCATGCCCGACCTGCCGTTCAAGATCATGATGAACGTCGGCAACCCGGACCGCGCCTTCGATTTCGCGCAATTGCCGAACGCCGGTGTGGGCCTGGCCCGCCTGGAGTTCATCATCAACCGCATGATCGGTGTGCACCCCAAGGCCCTGCTGAACTACGACGGCCTGCCGCCGGACATCAAGGAAAGCGTCGACAAGCGCATCGCCGGCTACAACGACCCGGTGGGCTTCTACGTCGAGAAGCTGGTGGAAGGCATCAGCACCCTGGCAGCGGCGTTCTACCCGAAAAAGGTCATCGTGCGCCTGTCGGACTTCAAGTCCAACGAGTACGCCAACCTGATCGGCGGCAAGCTTTACGAGCCGGAAGAAGAAAACCCGATGCTCGGCTTCCGTGGCGCCTCGCGCTACATCAGCGAAGCCTTCCGCGACTGCTTCGAGCTGGAATGCCGTGCCCTCAAGCGCGTGCGCAACGAGATGGGCCTGACCAACGTCGAAATCATGGTGCCGTTCGTGCGCACCCTGGGTGAAGCGAGTCAGGTGGTGGACCTGTTGGCTGAAAACGGCCTGTCCCGTGGCGAGAACGGCCTGCGCGTCATCATGATGTGCGAGCTGCCATCCAATGCCATCCTGGCTGAAGAGTTCCTGGAGTTCTTCGACGGCTTCTCCATCGGTTCCAACGACCTGACACAGCTGACCCTGGGCCTGGACCGCGACTCCGGGATCATCGCCCACCTGTTCGACGAGCGTAACCCTGCGGTCAAGAAGCTGCTGGCCAACGCCATCCAGGCGTGCAACAAGGCCGGCAAGTACATCGGGATCTGCGGCCAAGGCCCTTCCGATCACCCGGACCTGGCCAAGTGGCTGATGGAGCAGGGCATCGAAAGCGTCTCGCTGAACCCCGATTCCGTACTGGAAACCTGGTTCTTCCTGGCTGAAGGTCAAGCCCAGGCGTAATACGCAACACCCAAAAGTGCCGGTCAACCTTGCGGTTGGCCGGCATTTCTCATTCTGTACAGGGCGGAACTCCTTCCGGACGCCGCCCTTTTTTGTGCAAGAGCATTATGCAAAGCAGCAGCAACCTGTTTCCCGTCGCCTTGATCAGCGCTGAGCGTCGTGGCGACCTGAGTGAAGATGTGTATCGGCTGAAACCCGGCAACAGCCCTGACGGTACCGTCGAGCTGGCCGTGACCCGCCTGGGCCTGGCTGACGTCCCGGAAAACCGGGGCGTGCCGGTGGTTTTGTTGCATGGCAGTTTTTCCAACCGCCGCTTCTGGTACTCGCCCAAGGGGATCGGCCTGGGCGCCTACCTGGCGCGCGAAGGGTTTGACGTCTGGATCCCGGAAATGCGCGGTCACGGGCTGTCCCGGCGCAATCAGGACTACGCCACGAATCGTGTCGCCGACTATGCTCGCTACGACTTGCCGGCCATTGCCGCCTTCGTGCGTGAGCAAAGCGGGCAGATTCCCCACTGGATCGGGCATTCCCTGGGTGGCACAACCCTGGCTGCGGCCCTGGGTGGGCAGCACCTTGGCGCGCCGGCAGTGGCCTCGGTGGCGCTGTTTGGCTGCCAGGTCAGTCGCACGCATTGGCCGTTGAAGTTGCCACCGGTGGAGTGGACCGGTCGCCTGCTCTTGAAACGTTTCGGCCAATTGTCCGGCGCTCGGTGGAAACGCGGCCCGGAGGACGAGCCGGCGGGCGTATTGATTGAAGCCATGCGCTGGAATGGGCTGTTCGGCCGCTTTGGCGAAGGTAAGCAGGATTGGTGGAAAGGCCTGGCCGAGGTTGACGTGCCGCTGTTGGCGGTGAGCGCCGCCGGCGATCACCAGGACCCGGACTGGGCCTGTCGCAAGCTCTTTGAGCAGGTCGGCTCCGAGCATCGCCAATACCTGTGCCTGGGGCGCCAGCAAGGGTTCAGCGGGGATTTCGGGCATGTCGAGATGCTCGTCAGCAAGGCCGCCCAGGCTGAAGTGTGGCCGCTGGTGACGCGCTGGTTGAAAAATCCGCTTACACCTTTGCTGGGGGCACAGGCGCAGGAACTGGCAGCGGTTTGAGCGCAAGGCTCTATCAGGGGCGTTTCGCTTGTTTGCCGTAGAGGCTAAGATATGACGCGCTGGGTGGTTCTGGTCATATTCAGTCGCGCAGTGGGTCTTGCGTTGCTATCCGATGGGCCCGACTATTCGGCTCGGATTAAAGAACCTTCACGGCAAAGCGTTTCCAGATGTAAGTAAACAGTGGGATGTTTGACACCTTCTTTCACCTACAGGAGTTTCTCGATGAACCATTACCTTACCCCCGACCTGTGTGACGCCTATCCGGAGCTGGTGCAGGTGGTTGAGCCGATGTTCAGCAATTTCGGCGGCCGGGACTCCTTTGGTGGCGAGATCGTGACCATCAAGTGCTTTGAAGACAATTCCCTGGTCAAGGAACAAGCCGAGCTCAATGGGGCCGGCAAGGTGCTGGTGGTCGATGGTGGGGGTTCCCTGCGCCGCGCGTTGCTGGGCGACATGATCGCCGAGAAAGCCGCGAAAAACGGCTGGGAAGGGCTGGTGATCTACGGCTGCATCCGCGATGTCGACGTAATCGCCCAGACCGACCTGGGCGTGCAGGCCCTGGCCAGCCACCCGATGAAGACTGATAAGCGCGGTATTGGCGATTTGAACGTGGCGGTGACATTCGCCGGCGTGACCTTCCGCCCGGGCGAGTACGTGTACGCCGACAATAACGGTGTGATCGTCTCCCCCAGCCCGCTGAAGATGCCTGAATAAACAGCAGTAGCCGACAGGGGTGAGGATGTTCGAGGAAGAAAACGCGCAGTGGGGGCTGGTGCATGCCCTGGTGCTGGACGGTAAAGGTGGTGCGCGTTCGATTGCCCGGACAGAGCTTGATGAGCTGCAACTGCAGCCTCAGGAAAGCCTGTGGCTGCATTGGGACCGTAGCCATCCCCAGACCCAGACCTGGTTGCGCAAATCCAGCGGCCTCAGCGAATTCGCCTGTGACCTGCTGCTGGAGGAGAACACTCGCCCACGCCTGTTGCCGCTGCCGGATGCCGAACTGCTGCTGTTTTTGCGCGGGGTCAACCTCAATCCCGGCGCCGAACCGGAAGACATGGTCTCGGTGCGGATCTTTGCCTCGGCAGCGCGGGTGATTTCCCTGCGTTTGCGCCCATTGCGCGCCACCGACGAGTTGCTGGTGCAACTGGCAGACGGCAAGGGGCCGAAGACTTCCTCGGAACTGGTCCTGTATATGGCGCAGTACCTGACCAACAAGGTTCAGGATCTGGTCAGCGACTTGTCCGAAATCGTCGATATCGAAGAAGAAAAACTGGATGCCGACGAACGGTATACTCCGGAGCATGGCAGCGTTTTGCAGATCCGTCGGCGCGCCGCCGGGCTTAAACGTTTCCTGTCGCCGCAGCGGGATATTTTCGCGCAGTTGACCCGGATCAAATTGCCCTGGTTCTGTGACGACGATGCTGACTACTGGAACGAATTGAACAACAGCCTGACCCGCTACCTGGAAGAGCTTGAGCTGGCCCGGGAGCGCGTGGGGCTTGTGCTGGAGACCGAAGACCGGCGTTTGAGCCTGCGCATGAACCGCACCATGTACCGCTTCGGGATCATCACCGGGATCTTCCTGCCGATGAGTTTCCTGACCGGTTTGCTGGGCATCAATGTAGGCGGAATTCCGTTCTCTTCCAGCCCTTACGGGTTCCTGATTGCCTGCCTGATGATGGTCACGGTGGCGGTCGGGCAATGGTGGTTGTTTCGACGGTTACGTTGGGTTTGAGCTGAATGTGACCTGAACGTGGAAAGAGGTCATGTGACCCGAAGAATTTTACCCTCGTCTTTTAAATCACTTGCGAGAGGTTTTTTATGCACGATCCGTTCGAACAGTCTTTGCGTGACATGCTCAATGCCTCGCCGTCCAACCGGGACGACGATGCTTGCCTGGGTCGCGTCTTGAAAACCGCCAACCGCCAGGTCGGGGCGGGGGATCTGTTCGGTCTGCTTGGCCGCTGGTTGCCGGCGTTGATGATGGCCTTGAACAATGGTTCGGCCCATGTCTCACCGGTTTCCCGTCGTAAACCTCTTGCTCGCACTGCTGATAAGGCTGAATGAATATGGAACTCGATCTCTGGACCCAGAGTCTGGTAACTGCAATGACTGCGTTGTGGACCAAGGTGGCGAATTTCATTCCCAACCTGTTTGGTGCACTGGTGGTGGTACTGCTGGGTTTTGTCGTGGCCAAGCTGCTTGACACCCTGCTTTCCAAGTTGCTGGCCAAGCTGGGTCTTGATCGATTGATGGGGGGCACCGGCCTGACCAAGATTTTGGGGCGTGCCGGGTTGCAAGTGCCGATCTCGACACTGATCGGCAAGATCGTTTATTGGTTTGTTTTGCTGATTTTTCTGGTTTCTGCGGCTGAATCCCTTGGACTTGAGCGAGTTTCAGCTACGCTCGACATGCTGGCGCTGTATTTGCCGAAAGTATTCGGTGGCGCGCTGGTGTTGCTGGTAGGGGTTTTGCTGGCGCAACTGGCCAATGGCCTGGTGCGTGGCGCGGCTGAAGGCGTGGGTCTGGATTACGCCAGCGGCCTGGGGCGAATCGCCCAGGGTCTGGTGATTATCATCAGTATTTCGGTCGCGATCAGCCAGCTGGAGGTCAAGACCGACCTGCTGAACCATGTGATTGTGATTGTTTTGATTACCGTTGGTCTGGCCGTTGCGCTGGCCATGGGACTGGGAAGCCGGGAAATTGCCGGGCAGATTCTTGCGGGAATCTATGTGCGTGAGCTATATCAGGTTGGGCAACAAGTGCGTGTGGGCGAGGTCGAAGGGCAGATCGAGGAGATCGGCACGGTCAAGACGACAGTGCTGACGGACGATGGCGAACTGGTGTCGCTTTCGAACCGGATCCTGCTGGAACAGCATGTGACTAGCCGCTAACCCGGCGAATCCTGCTAATGTACGCCGCCGCAAACCTGGGTATCCAGGCCATGGCGGACATTGACCTGACTGTCGGCACGACTTGTTTTGAATAAAGCCCAAACGCTGTCCACGCGCTATGACCCCCGTGAGCTCTCTGATGAGGAGTTGGTCGCGCGCTCGCACACGGAGCTGTTTCACGTAACACGCGCGTACGAAGAATTGATGCGCAGGTATCAACGCACTCTGTTCAACGTTTGTTCAAGGTATTTAGGGAACGATAGAGATGCGGATGATGTCTGTCAGGAAGTGATGCTCAAGGTGCTATACGGCCTGAAGAACTTCGAGGGAAAATCGAAGTTCAAGACATGGCTCTATAGCATCACGTACAACGAGTGCATCACGCAGTATCGGAAGGAACGGCGAAAGCGTCGCTTGATGGATGCTTTGAGTCTGGACCCCCTTGAGGAAGCGTCTGAGGAAAAGGCGCCTACCCCGGAAGAAAAGGGCGGACTCGATCGCTGGTTGGTGCATGTGAATCCGATTGACCGGGAAATTCTGGTGCTACGATTTGTCGCAGAGCTGGAGTTTCAGGAGATCGCTGACATCATGCATATGGGTTTGAGTGCTACAAAAATGCGTTACAAACGCGCTCTTGATAAATTACGTGAGAAATTTGCGGGCAGCACTGAAACTTAGTGCGTGGCAAATATCTCTTACGTGTAGGCAAGTTCTGTTAGACTTGTCGCCGAGTTGTCCCCCGGTATGTGGGACTGCTTTACAATCACCAGATGGGGATTTAACGGATGAAACTGAAAAACACCTTGGGCTTGGCCATTGGTACTCTTATTGCTGCCACTTCTGTCGGCGCTCTGGCACAAGGCCAAGGCGCAGTTGAAGGCCAGCTGTTTTACAAAAAGCAGTTCAACGATAGCGTCAAACATATCGAAGACGGCTTCAATCCTGGCGCCAGCATCGGTTACTTCCTGACCGACGACGTGTCGATCAACCTGAACTACGACACTACCAACCACACCCGTTCGAACGACGGTACTGGCAACCAGAAGATCAAAGGTGATACCGGCAGCGTTACTGCCCAGTACCACTTCGGTCAAGCTGGCGTCGACTCCCTGCGTCCATACGTAGAGGGCGGTTTCGGCCACCAGAGCCGTACCAACGTTGAAGCTGATGGTCACAAAGGTCGCGATCAATCGACCCTGGCTATCGCTGGCGCTGGTGTGAAGTACTACTTCACCGACAACCTGTTCGCACGTGCTGGTGTTGAAGCTGACTACGCTATCGACAACGGCAAGTGGGACTACTCCGCACTGGTTGGCCTGGGCGTAAACTTCGGCGGCAACGCTGGCAAAACTGCTCCAGCTCCTACCCCAGCACCAGCTCCAGAGCCAACCCCAGAGCCAGAAGCTCCGGTTGCTCAGGTTGTCCGTGTTGAGCTGGACGTGAAGTTCGACTTCGACAAGTCGGTTGTTAAGCCTAACAGCTACGGCGACGTGAAAAACCTCGCTGACTTCATGAAACAGTACCCACAAACCACCACCGTTGTTGAAGGTCACACTGACTCCGTCGGTCCTGACGCTTACAACCAGAAGCTGTCCCAGCGTCGTGCTGACGCTGTTAAGCAAGTCCTGGTCAAAGACGGTATCGCTCCTAACCGTGTAAGCTCGGTTGGTTATGGCAAATCCCGCCCAGTTGCTGACAACGCAACTGAAGCTGGCCGTGCTATCAACCGTCGTGTAGAAGCCTCGGTAGAAGCACAAGCAGCTCAGTAATTACTGAGTTGTAGAAAAAAGCCCGGCTTAGGCCGGGCTTTTTTTCGCCTGCAATTTGCCTCAGGCCGTGGCGCTGGCCAGGGCCGCAAGCGCCTGCGTCGCTTGCGCAACCCGGCCAATCACCAGGATAGCCGGGCTCTTGAGCGCGAATTCGTGCGCATCATCCTGCATCCGGGCGAGGCTGCTGCGGCATTCGCGCTGTTGTGGCAGTGAAGCGTTTTCAATCATCGCCACCGGCATGTCATCGCTCATGCCACCTTCCAGCAATTGCCGGCGGATTTCCCCCAGTTTCGCCACCCCCATATAGATCACCAGCGTCGTGCCGCCCTCGGCCAGGGCCCGCCAATTGAGGCTGCTGTCGTCCTGGGTATGGGCCGTGACCAACGTGACGCCACGGCTGACACCGCGCAACGTCAGCGAGATATCGCAGTTTGTTGCCCCGGCCAGCCCTGCCGTAATGCCGTTGACCAACTCCACTTCCACCCCTTGCTGCCTGAGCCACGCCGCCTCTTCGCCGCCGCGACCAAAAATGCACGGGTCTCCGCCCTTGAGCCGCACCACGCATTTACCCTGCCGGGCATAACGCAACATCAGGCGATGGATAAACGCCTGTGGGGTGGAACGGCAGCCACCGCGTTTGCCCACGGTGATCAGCCGTGCAGCGGGGCAATGCTCCAGCAGCGCCGGGTTGACCAGATCATCGATCAGCACCACATCGGCTTCCCGCAGCGCTCTCACCGCCTTGAGTGTCAGCAGTTCCGGATCGCCGGGGCCTGCGCCCACCAGCCAGACTTTTGCGCTCATATGCTTGCCTCACACTCTGATCGCGATTGGCTGCTTGCCGCTCGCCAATAACCGTTTGATTTCCGGCACACAGGAGCCGCATTGCGTGCCGCAACCTAGTTCCTGCTTCAGCCCGTTCAGGTCCAGGCCCCGGGCAATGCCGGCGCAGACCGCGCTTTCGCTGACGTTCTTGCAGTTGCACAGCGTCTTGTTGCTGCTCGAGCCGCCCCCCGGTGGCGCACTCAATGGTGCCAACAACCAGCGGCGTAACTGCTCATCGGTGCGACCTTCCAGCCACAGGCTTTGCAGCCAGTGGCGAGCCAGGGTTTCGCCAGCCAGGCGGATCGCGGTGATACGGCCTTTTTCAATCTTTACCCGCTTGCCAATGGAGCGCCGCGGGTCGTCGTACGCCATCACGGGGCCGTCGTTGAGGCCCAGCAGTTGGTCGATCTGCTTGAGCAGTTCAAGGGCGGGCGCCTCGTGATGCGCCGCACGAATCAGCAGGGCAGGCCGCTCGCGTCCGGTCAGGCTCAGGCTGACGTAGGCAAAGCCGTCACACAGCGGTCGCAACGCTTCGAAGTGTTGCTGCACATCGCCTTCAATCAGCGCAAACAAGTGCCAGGGCAGTCGCACCGCCTCCAGGCGCACGCCGCTGTGCTTGAGTTCCGGCTGTTTGGACAGCGGGTCGAATGCCGGCTGGGTCAGCGCATTTACGCCGCCTTTAAGAAAACGGTCGCCCCAGTGCATCGGCAGGAAAGCCTGGCCGGGACGCACGCTGTCATCGCTGCCGACGGCCACAATCACGCTGCCGCGCCGGCTTTTCAGGCTGACCAGATCCCCTTCCTTCAAGCGATGGCGACGCAGTTCGTCCGGGTGCAGGCTGAGCACTGCTTCACTGACATGGCCGAACAGCTGCGCAGCGGTGCCGGTGCGGCTCATGCCATGCCATTGGTCCCGCAGGCGGCCGGTGATCAGGGTGAGTGGGAAGCGCGCGTCACGCTGCTCCTTGGCGGCGCGATAAGGGTCGGCGACAAAGTGCGCGCGGCCAGTCTCCGTAGGGAAAAATCCGTCGGTGTACAGCCTTGGTGTTCCGCCCACCGCATCGGCCGGGAATGGCCATTGCTGCGGGCCTATCCGGTCCAGCAGCGCGTGGCTGATACCCGACAGGTCCAGGTCCCGCCCACGGGTCAGCAGCTTGTATTCATCAAAGATCTGTGCCGGTTGCTCAAAGGCAAAAAGCCCCGGTTTTCCGGGACAAAGACGCTGCTCCAGGCGTCGGGCAAAATCCACGGTGATTGCCCAGTCCGGCCGCGCTTCCCCGGGTGGGGCGATAGCTCGGCGAACGTGGGAAATGCGCCGCTCAGAGTTGGTCACTGTGCCTTCCTTCTCGCCCCAGCTCGCGGCTGGCAGCAACAGGTCGGCGTAACGCGCCGTCTCGGTTGTACGAAAGGCTTCCTGTAGCACCACGAACGGACACGCTTCCAGGGCCTGGCGCACGGTGTTCTGGTCGGGCAGGGATTGGGCGGGGTTGGTGCACGCGATCCACAAGGCCTTGATCTTGCCGGCCTGCATCTGTTCAAACAATTCGATGGCGGTCAGCCCGGTGCTGGCCGGCAGTTGGTCGACCCCCCAATACGCGGCTACTTCTGCCCGATGTTCGGGGTTGGCAGCCTCACGATGGCCAGGCAGTAAATTCGACAAACTGCCGGTTTCCCGCCCACCCATGGCATTCGGCTGACCCGTCAGGGAGAAAGGTCCGCAGCCAGGGCGGCCGATGGTGCCGGTCGCCAAATGCAGGTTAATCAAGGCGCTGTTCTTCGCGCTGCCGGCGGTGGACTGATTGAGCCCCATGCACCACAACGACAGAAAACTCGCCGAGGTGCCGACCCATTCCGCACACAGACGCAGTTGCTCGACACTGATCCCGCACAACTGCGTGACCATTTGCGGTGTGTAGTCGTGAACCAGGCGTTTGAGTTCGACCAGGCCGTCGGTATGGGCCTGGATAAAGTCGCGGTCGATCCAGTCTTCCCACAACAACAAGTGCAGGATCCCATGGAACAATGCGACATCCGTACCCGGCAAAATCGCCAGATGCAGGTCCGCCAAGTCGCAGGTGTCGGTGCGCCGGGGATCAATTACCAGCACTTTCATCTGTGGCCGGCGGGCCTTGGCTTCCTCCAGGCGTCGGAACAACACCGGATGCGCGTAGGCCATATTGCTGCCGACGATCATCACGCAGTCGCTCGACTCCAGGTCCTCGTAGCTGCACGGTGGCGCGTCGGCCCCCAGGCTGCGCTTGTAGCCGACCACCGCCGAAGACATGCACAGCCGCGAGTTGCTGTCGATGTTGTTGGTGCCCACCAGCGCCCGCGCCAGTTTGTTGAAGCTGTAGTAATCCTCGGTCAGCAACTGCCCGGAAATATAGAACGCGACGCTGTCCGGCCCGTGTTCAGCGATGGTTTCGGCAAACACGTTCGCCGCGTGCTCCAGGGCGGTATCCCAGTCGGTGCGGCTGCGGGCCAGGCCTTTGCCCAGCCGCAGTTCCGGGTACAACGCGCGGGCCGCGAGGTCTCCGGTGAGGTGCAGGCTGGAGCCCTTGCTGCACAATTTTCCGAAGTTGGCCGGATGACTCGGATCGCCACTGACGCCGAGGATCTGCGAGCCATCATGCTCGATCAGTACGCCGCAACCGACCCCGCAGTAGCAGCAGGTGGACGCGGTGGTCTGGCGGTTCATCAACCGGCGTCCCGCAGCGCCAACATCACCCGGCCGTTTTCCACACGGGCCGGGTGGTGATGGGCGCAGCCGACGTCCGGTGCCTGGGCCTCCCCGGACTCCAGGTCGATCTGCCAGTTGTGCAGCGGGCAGGCCACGCGCTTGCCGTAGATCAAGCCTTGGGACAGCGGGCCACCCTTGTGCGGGCAGCGGTCGTCGAGGGCGAAAACCTCGTCGTCACTGGTACGAAAAATCGCGATGTCGCCTTTTGGCCCGCTGATGATGCGCGAGCCCAGGGCGTTGATTTCTTCGAGGGCGCAGATATCCAGCCAGTTCATGCCGGCACCTCCAGCAGTTTGACGGGGATGGTGTCGAATTCCTTTTTCAGCAGCGGCTGTTCCAGGCGTTCTTTCCACGGGTCCTGCTCGAACGACAGGGAGAATTGCAGGCGTTCATTCAGTGCCTGGCGCCGCGCCGGGTCTTCCAGTACAGCCTTCTTGATGTGCTCCATGCCGACCCGTTGCAGGTAGTGCACGGTGCGCTCCAGGTAGAAGGCTTCTTCCCGGTAGAGCTGTAGGAAAGCGCCGTTGTATTCGCGCACTTCTTCGGCGGTTTTCAGCTTGACGAAGAACTCGGCGACCTCGGTCTTGATCCCGCCGTTACCGCCGATGTACATCTCCCAGCCGGAATCGACGCCGATGATTCCCACGTCCTTGATCCCCGCTTCCGAGCAGTTGCGCGGGCAGCCGGACACTGCCAGCTTGACCTTGTGGGGCGACCACATATTGAACAGGTCATGTTCCAGCTCAATCCCCAGTTGCGTCGAGTTCTGCGTACCAAAGCGGCAGAACTCGCTGCCGACGCAGGTCTTCACGGTGCGGATGGATTTGCCGTAGGCGTGGCCGGATGGCATATCGAGGTCTTTCCATACGCCGGGCAAGTCCTGCTTCTTGATGCCGAGCAAATCGATGCGCTGCCCGCCGGTAACCTTGACCATCGGCACGTTGTACTTGTCGGCCACATCAGCGATGCGCCGCAGTTCCGACGGAT
The DNA here is from genome assembly GCF_013386015.1 of Pseudomonas sp. B6001. Classification (NCBI taxonomy): domain Bacteria; kingdom Pseudomonadati; phylum Pseudomonadota; class Gammaproteobacteria; order Pseudomonadales; family Pseudomonadaceae; genus Pseudomonas; species Pseudomonas sp. B6001. The sequence goes on along the minus strand of NZ_JACAOX010000018.1, from coordinate 310,384 downwards.
TGGTCACACCACCCCACATCCGCGGGACTACCGAATAGGTGCCGTCTTTCTGAATATTGGCGTGGGCGCGTTCGTTGATCAGGCGCGATTGCGGATCGTCTTTTGCCTCGCCGGGCCAAGTGGAGATCAGGTAGTAGTTGAGTGCCGGGCGGCAGGTGGCACAGCCGTTCGGGGTGCGCCAGTTCAGGTAGCTCATGGTGCCGGCGATGGTCAGCAGGTGCTGGTCGCGGATGGCCTGGCGGATTTGCCCGTGGTTGAGGTCGCTGCAGCCGCAGATGGCTTTTTCGCTTTTCGGTTTGACGTCCGCCGCGCCGCCCACGGTGTTGATCAGGATCTGTTCCACCAGCCCGGCGCAGGAACCGCAGGAACTCGCAGCCTTGGTGTGCTTCTTCACATCGTCGACGCTGAACAGCCCGTGTTCCTGAATCGCCTTGACGATGGTGCCCTTGCACACGCCGTTGCAGCCGCAGACTTCGGCGGTGTCGGCCATGCTCATGGCTTTGTCCTGGCCTTGGTGGCCTACATCGCCCAAAGCGTTTTCACCGAACATCAGGTGATCGCGGATCTCGCCAATGGCATGGTTCTCACGGATCTGCCGGAAATACCAGCCGCCGTCAGCCGTATCGCCGTACAGGCAGGCGCCGACGAGGATGTCGTCCTTGATCACCAGCTTCTTGTAGACGCCGCCAATCGGGTCGGAAAGGGTGATGGTTTCGGTGCCTTCGCCACCCATGAAATCCCCGGCGGAGAACAGGTCGATGCCCGTGACTTTCAATTTGGTGGAGGTCACCGAACCCTGGTAACGCGCGAAACCCAGCTGGGCGAGGTGGTTGGCGCAGACCTTGGCCTGTTCGAACAGCGGCGCCACCAGGCCATAGGCGATCCCGCGATGGCTGGCGCATTCGCCGATGGCATAGATGCGCGGGTCGTAGGTTTGCAGGGTGTCGTTGACCAGAATCCCACGGTTGCACGGGATGCCGGATTTTTCCGCGAGTTCGGTGTTGGGGCGGATGCCCGCAGCCATCACCACCAGGTCGGCGGGGATCACATCGCCATTCTTGAATTGCACCGAGCCGACGCGGCCGTTGCCGGCGTCATGCAGCGCCTCGGTCTGCTCCTTCAAGCGAAACACCAGGCCACGGCTTTCCAGTTCGGTTTGCAGCAACTGGCCGCTGGTCTTGTCCAGTTGCCGTTCCAGCAGCCATTCGCCGATATGCACCACGGTCACGTGCATGCCACGCAGCATCAGGCCGTTGGCGGCCTCCAGGCCCAGCAGGCCGCCGCCGATGACGACCGCGTGCTTGTGGGTCTTGGCGGTGTCGATCATGGCCTGGGTGTCGGCGATGTCGCGGTAGCCGATCACACCCTGCAACGTATTGCCCGGGATCGGCAGGATAAACGGCGTGGAGCCGGTGGCGATCAGCAGGCGATCGTACTCGGCCTCGCTGCCGTCTTCGGCGATGACTTTGCGTTTGACCCGGTCGATCTGCACCACTTTGCGGTTAAGCAACAGCTTGATGTTGTTATCGAGGTACCAGCTCAAATCATTGAGCACGATCTCTTCGAAGGTCTGCTCACCGGCCAGCACCGGCGACAGCAAAATGCGGTTGTAATTGGTGTGGGGCTCGGCGCCGAAAACGGTGATGTCGTACAGGTCGCTGCTCAGCTTGAGCAATTCTTCAAGGGTGCGAACCCCGGCCATGCCGTTGCCGATCATCACCAGTTTGAGTTTCTTCATGTCGTTCTCCGCAGTGGCTCGACAAATCGTGCGCAACAAAAAAAGGCGTCCCCGCTACGTAAGTAGCGAGGACGCCTTTGTCCTGGTCCCGTTCTCTCGGGAAGCCCGACCTTCGACGTTGAAGGTGCGGCTATATGTGTGTTGATGGGAAAGCTAATGCAGCGGTTGTGCCAAGTAGGATTTTGGCCGGTTTTGTTAAGTGGCGCGGCGATGTATCGAGAAATTTCGCCTCTTAGTGGTGCAACAGCCAGTACAACAGCACCAGATTGATCAGCAACGACAGCACGGCCAACGTTTGCCAGACCTTCAGCGGTTCGCGCTCCAGCAGAGGTTTTGGTCGCGTGCTCAACTCGCGGCGATCCGCCTGCTCCAGTACCAGCAACCATTCCTCGGCAGTTTCATAACGTTGCTCGGGTTGCGCGGCGACTGCGCGCTCCAGGCTCTGTTGCAGCCAGTCGGGCAGGTCGGGGCGGTAGCGGCTGGCGCCGACAGGCGTAATGAACCTGGGACGCTGGAAAGCTTCGATTTCGCCGTAGGGGTAATGCCCGGTGAGCAGGTAATACAAGGTCACACCGACGCTATACAGGTCCTGTTGCGGGGTAGGGCGTTCGCCGTTGAAGGCTTCCGGGGCGATAAAGCTTGGCGTGCCAGGCAACAGGTGCGCGCGATCCTCCGAGAGCCCGGGGCAGTAGGCCAGGCCGAAGTCCAGCACACGCAATTCGCCATCCTCGCCCAGCAGCAGGTTTTCCGGCTTGATGTCGCGGTGCAGGATCTGCCGGCGGTGCAGCAGCCCGACGGCACGCAACAGGCGCTCGGCCAGGGTTTGCCACTGCGCCAGGGGCAATGGGCCCTGGTGCTTGAACAGTTCGGCCAGGGTTTGGCCGGAGTATTCACGCATCACGTAGTACAAATGCTGACGGCCACTGGCTGGATGGACTTCAGGAAACGCGCGGCCGGCGACCCGGCGCAGGAACCATTCCTCTGACAGCAATGCCTGGGCGGCGAACACGTCATCGTCGTGGCTGAGCGGCAAGGTCTTCAGCAGCCACGCCTGTTGATGGGCATCGCGCACCCGATAGAGCAAGGATTGGCGGCTTTGCCCCAACAGCGACTCTACGTGCCAGCCTTCGAAGCGCTGGCCGGGTTTCAGGGGGGGCGGCAGGGGCCATTGCTGCAACTGCACCAGCGCATCGCCGAGGGTGGCGGCGCCAAGCTGGTCGACGCGGACCAGCAGGGCGCTGGCGTTGTCCTGGCTACCGGCCAGGTGCGCGGCGCTGACCAGGGTGTTTACCGCGAGGTCCAGGTCCGACTGTTCCCGCAGGATTGCGCTGATGTTGTTGTCATCCAGGGTCGCCCACACGCCGTCGCTGAGCAGCAGGAAACACTCGCCTGCCCGCAACTCGCCGTCGAGGAAATCCAGCACCAGATGCTGATCCAGGCCCATGGCGCGCTTGAGCACATGCTGCATGCCCGGTTGCTCCCACACATGCTCCTGGCTCAGGCGCTGCAACTGGCCATCGAGCCAGCGATACACCCGGCAATCACCCACATGAGCCAGGGTAAAACGCTGGCCGCGAAACACCAGGGCGCTGAGGGTGGTCAGCAACGGCTGGCCGCCGCCGTTGGCTTGCAGCCAGCGATTCTGGGCCACCAGCAAGCGTTCCAGGGCCTGGGCCACGCCCCAGGTTTGCGGCGTGGCGTAATAGTCCAGGGCCAGCGCTTGCAAGGTCGAGCGTGCAGCCAGTCCGCCATCGGCGCATTGGCTGACGCCATCGGCGATGGCACACAGGTAGCCTTTGCTGGCGGCCAGCTCCGGGGCGGGAGTGACCAGGCGCAAGGCGTCCTGGTTTTCCTGCCGTGGGCCGGTGGCGCTGGCCTGCGCGAAGCTCAGTTGCAGGCTCATCAGACCCGTGCAGCCGTCACCGCAGCCGAGCCCCAGGTGGTTCTCCAGCGACGCTTGACGCCGTACAGGCCGAACCAGGCCAGCACGCCCAGGCTGGCGAACAACCACAGCGCCAACTGATAGCTGCCGGTGCTTTGCTTGATCGCGCCCATGCCCGCCGCCAGGGCGAAACCGCCGATGCCGCCGGCCATGCCGATCAGGCCGGTCATCACACCAATCTCGCGGTGAAAGCGTTGGGGCACCAGTTGGAAGACTGCACCGTTACCGGCACCCAAACCGAGCATGGTGCACACAAAAAGCGCCAGTGCTGCGTAGGAGCTTGGCAGGTTGAACCCCACCGCCGCGATGCAGATCGCTGCCACGCCGTACATGCCGAGCAGGGTGCGAATCCCGCCGAAACGGTCGGCCAGGGCGCCGCCCAAAGGCCGCATCAGGCTGCCGCCGAATACGCAGGCGGCGGTGTAGTAGCCGGCGGTGACCGGGCTCAGGCCGTATTGGTCGTTGAAATAGCCGGGCAGGGCGCTGGCCAGGCCGATGAAACCACCGAAGGTCACACTGTAGAAGAACATGAACCACCAACTGTCGCGGTCGCCCAGGGCTTTGAAGTAGTCGGCCATGGACTTGGCCTTGGGTCGTTGCGGGGCGTTGCGGGCGAGCCAGGCGAAGACGATCAGCGTCAGGATCAGCGGGATCAGTGCGAAGCCGAACACATTGCTCCAGCCAAACGCGGCGGCGAGCACCGGTGCCAGCAGGGCCGCAAACACCGTCCCGGAGTTGCCGGCGCCGGCGATGCCCATGGCCTTGCCCTGGTGCTCGGCGGGGTACCACTGGGACGCCAGTGGCAACGCGACGGCGAACGAGGCTCCCGCCATACCGAGGAACATGCCCAGCAGCAGGGCTTGCTCGTAGCTGTGGATTCCGAGTTTCCAGGCGACGAACAAGGCGCCGATGACAATCACCTGGCCGATCAGGCCGGCGGTCTTGGGGGAGAGTTTGTCGGCGAGCATGCCCATCAGGAACCGCAGCACTGCGCCGGCCAGGATGGGGGTGGCGACCACCAGGCCGCGTTGTTGGGTGGTGAGGTGCAGGTCGGCGGCGATTTGTACCGCCAATGGGCCCAACAGGTACCAGACCATGAAGCTCAGGTCGAAATACAGGAACGCGGCGAACAGGGTCGGGGTGTGACCGGATTTCCAGAAGCTTGATTTCATCACGCACCTCAGCGGTAAGGGGTCTTATGAGAAGGCCTGGTGATGGAACGGCTGGGGCCGCCCCATCGGCCCCGGGCTATGGGGCCAAAACGAAAAAACGCCGCCACCGGGTTCGCTGGGGCAAACCGGGTGTGCGACGTCTTTGTCGTGGAGGGGGCAACCGCCGTTGGCTACCTGTGGGGATTCTTTAGCAAGAGGTGGGCCAACAGGGGGTGGGGGCGTTGTGGTGTGGTGTGGTGTGGTGTACATATCCGTTGCTGCGGTAACGGCGGCTTAGGGTTCC